>JAYWAI010000093.1:0-17494 GCA_043782545.1 Acidimicrobiia bacterium | reverse complement strand
ATTTATCGACCACCGAGGTTGTGTTTGGTCGTCAAAATCGTGGCCGAAGTCTTGTCCAAAATCGAGGCCGCATCGAACCACGAACACCTTGTTCCAATCCTCAAGTCGACTCACGCGAAGCACTTGGGATCGGGTGTAATACGACACGCATACGGTTGCTGCTGCATCGGTGACCTTTGCCCTCATGACTTCTGGTGAGTCATTTCCGACGTCAAACCCATGGAGAGTGCACGACCACGGGACGATCCTGTGATGCTTGGAGTCAAAGGCCGTGATGCGCGACGCGCTCATCGCCACGGTCGTTGTCGCCCCACCGAAATGAGCGTGAATCCGGGTAGCGGCGCGGCGGTTGGCCGCCCGGGCTACTACTGCGCCCTCTGCGATTTGTGCAATGCACACCACCTTTGCCTTCCAACCTTTTCCCGTCAGCGCGAGAAGCTCTTTAGCCAGTTTTAGTATCGAAATGGGGTGTCTAGCCGCAACGGTGGCCAGGCCAAGTGTTAGTTTTCGAGGGGACTTGACGTAAGTAGTGATAGAGGCCTCCGCCGTTAGGGAAGCGTGGACCTCCTTTGGGCGATTGAGCGAAAATCGATGAACGGTGATTCCCTGTCGCTCAAGTTCGCCGATTTCCCTGCTGATGAAGGAGTAGTTGACGAGCGGGTAGTCCGACATGACGTACAGCACCGATTTGTGGTGGCTTGCCTCACGATCTGTGTTGGCTTGTGCCACGGGTTTGTTGGTGCCAGCGGAATTCACACAATGAGGCTAGCGAACTCCTGGAGATGCCTCAGCGTGTGTGCCAAGGCAAGGCCCCATGAACCGCGGGCGATACTGGCCGATAGCAAGGTACTCTTACAAAATGTGTTTCTTTCTCACTAGTAGATCGTTGTCATGACTCAGTCGATTCGCGTCGGTGTGATTGGTTGTGGCGCCATAGCGCAAGAACACTTTCATGCGTTAGCGACCGTACCGCAAATCCGCCTGGTTGGGGTATGTGATTTGTCCCCGGCGAGCGCTCGGTACGCCGCTGAACGATTTGGCTCTGACAAACACTTCGCTGACCATCGCCAGATGTTGGACGAATCGCGTTGCGACGTCGTCCACGTGTTGACGCACCCAAATTCGCACGCATCGATAGTCGCCGATGTGTTGTCCTCCGGAGCCCATGTCGTTTGCGAGAAGCCACTCACGCCAACTTTGGCGCAGACGAAAGACCTTTTGTCGCTCGCTACGACTTCGGGCCGAATCCTCATTGAGTGTCAGCACCTTCGGTTCGATCCATATGTCACGAAACTGCACGGATTTGTTGCGGAAGGGACACTCGGCGAGTTGGTGACAGTTGAAGCGGTGTATTCACTGCCCCTGAGTGGCGGCAAGTTTGATGACCCTCATAACAATGAAGCGGTTATGGGTTTTGCTGCCGGCCCGATACAAGACTTTCTGCCGCACCTCGTGTACACAGCTTTGGGGTGTTTGGGCGACCCGCCCGCGATTGCAGTGAAGTCGGAGTGGAGAAACATATCCGGCAATGAGCGACTTGTGTTCGACGAAATGTCGGCCAGTGTGACGTTTCCAACGGCGACCGCATTTGTTCGATTTTCGGCGAATAGTGCGCCGCCTGCGCTTCGTATCAGACTTACCGGTTCCAACGGGTACGCGGAAACGGACTTGTTCAATCCATTCGTCCGGCTCGAGACCGCTGCCGGGCGTTCGAAACTGTCTCCCATTCTCAACCAGGTGCGCAACGGTTCTCACTTCGCTAAATCAGCGGCGACAAACTTGGCTTCCAAGGTGACCGGACGCCCTGGATACGCCGGATTGGCGCTCATGTTGCAGTCGGTTTACTCAAATCTCAATGCCGGGTTGCCTCAAGTAATTGGCGATCGACAGATATTGAGTTGCGCCACCGTCGTGGACGAAATCGTCAACGGGGCGCAACGATGAAGGTGTTTGTCACGGGTGGGACCGGCTTCTTGGGACGAGAGGTCGTCAAACAGCTTGCGGAGGCCGGACATTCGATGACCGTCCTTGTTCGGTCCGCTTCTACTGCAGAATTTGAGCCTGTCGAGCCCGAGGTTCGGCTTGTTGAGGGAGACCTTCGAAAGCCACAAGGGTGGTCCAATTCCGTCCAAGACCATGACGTTGTGGTGCACATGGCTATGGGACTCGGCTCGTTTTCAGATCAATTCGCGACGAACGTCATCGGGACCGAACGCCTTCTTAGTGTGTTAGAAGGCTACCCAAAGACGCGACTTGTACACATCAGTACGTTCTCGGTGTACGACTACGCTCACTTGCGCACCGGTGCGCTAGTGACGGAAGATTCGGCGCTAGAAGCCCGGCCAACTGAACGCGACGCCTACACGCAGACGAAACTCTTTCAAGAGACGCTGGTCCGCGAGTTTGCTGAGTCCATTGGTCGTCCGACCATGATCCTGCGGCCGGGCGCAATATTTGGACCCACTCGTGAGTGGAACTACGGCAAGGCGTTCAAGGTTTTCGGGAATTGGTATGCACTAGTTTCTCCAAACGCCGACATGAAATTGGTGTCGGTGAAGGACTGTGCCCGAGCGATCGTGATGTCTGTGGAAGCGGCAATGGCAGGTTGTACAACACTCAACATCGTCAACGACAGCGGGCATACGTATGGGTCGCTTCATTCGTGGGCGAGACAACACGGTGTGGACTCGACCAGATGTGTGCCGGTGCCGTATCGAGTAATGGAATTGCTCACGAAACTCATCGAGTTATTTGGAACGAAGATTCTCCGAAAGAACCTTAACCTTCCTGGATTTCTCAAATCCGCTCGATTGGCCGCGGAGTATAAGCCGCTTCGGTACTCGAACGATCGAGCGAGGGCTACGCTCAGGTGGACTCCGACCGATCAGCGGTAGCTTGCTGCTAATGGGCAGAGATAGAAGTCGAGTCTGAGGTCTGGTGGCCGATTTGGTGGGCCGAGAGTCCCTCGCTTGGAACGACGCAATACAGCAACGTCATCACAGCCGGTATGCCGCTGAGAAGAAACGACTCGGAAATCGAGAGGAAGATTTGTGACGCGCAGACCATGATGATCAGCATCCCAATTGGATCGAATTGTCGCACTAGCCGTATTCCTCTCCTCCAGAGCTGCACAGTAAACACCACAAGAAACGTTGCTCCAACGATGCCGAGTTGCAGCATCACGTCCAGAATGCCGTTGTGCGCGTTTGCCACCGAAAATTTTACATCGGTGTAGATTTCGTTGGTCGGTGCGATCGAAGGATTTTTCCACACACCATCGAGGCCGAACCCTTGCCACGGCCGCTTGGCAATTTGCCTGATGACGGCAGACCAGATTTCCGTTCGGCCGGTGAAGGTCAGATCTTTCCCGACGGCTGAAGCAATTAACGGCAGAATTGCTTGCGTGGCAACGATCAACACCGCTGTTGCCACAAACGTAAGAAAACCCAGTAGACGTCGATCGCTCGACCGCTGATAGGACCGGGCCCAGAGATACGTAACGATAAGCACGACAGGAATGACGAGCCCAGTAGATGATCGCGACAGCATGATCATGGCCATCGTGAGTGCAAGATATGTAAATTTTATCCATTTGCGTTTTTCAAAAGTCAACATGACGATGATCCCAAAGGCAAAGTACGACAGCATCACATTTTTGTGAATAAATGCGCCGTGCCATGAGGGGGATCGAACGGTATTGACCTCGTTGGTGAGTTGCCGTGCCTCGGCGTGAGTTATCGAATAGAAGTAGGTATAGGGCACCACAACATAAAAAATCTTAAGACTTAACGAGATAATTTTTCGCGAACCTAGAACTGTGGCGATACCCATTACGACTGGAATATCCAGGAAGTGATGTCGAAATGCTTCGTCGAATCCGGCGGGAAACGCGGACCAATACTTAGATAAATAGGCCCAAAATACAAAGAGCACCATTGCCGTTGGGATTCGGATCCGCTTCACGAGGCCGCTAGGGGCGAAAAAAATGGCCAATATCCCGATGAGGGTAAGCGCCACGTGTTGTTTGTTGGGGATGTCGTGAATGCGCCACGTAGACAGACTCCACAACACAAAAAAAATCGGAGCCAAAATGACATGAATCCATATTTCGTCTGCGTCATTGCCTCGTTGGCGTTGTTGAGTCGGCCTCATTTCGCCATGCACGACCCGTTATTGGACATGTCGTCGTAAACGGCGTGGATTGGTAATCACGACGTATTTTTGGGTTCCTGACTCGTTGACGATGTCGGAGGAGAGTTGCAATGAGTCGAGCCGCTGACGCCGCGCCGGCACCACCAAAATCGCCACCTGCGAATCGCGCAGGATTTGTGCCGCCTCGGCGGAGTAGGGCAGAGGTTTCAGATTATGAACGGAGGCCCCGCCCTGAAAAGGAATGCTGTATTCGGCGCCCGATGGGCGTCTGGTTTGCGTAGCGGCTTGTGGATAAGCAGTCTCGTCCGCAGTTGAGCCATCCGCCCACGTCCTATTCACCGATGCGCCCAGTGGTGAGAGTGTTTGGATACACCGTTTGAAAATCTCGTCGTTGACTGCCTCGTCTGGATCATGTTCGACAAGGGTGACGGCCGGAAAACTTTCTGCCAGGCGCGCCGAAAGTGTGGCCGCTAGCAACCCCGCATCGGAGCCGGGTTGGGTGCTGCATACCGCTACTGAGATGTCGTCGGAATTGGCGAATATCTGGATTTTGACCACGAGTCGGCTGATCGAATCACGAGAGCTCGCTAAAGACGAATTGGACCTCGGCAAAAAACCGAACCGTCGACATCCAGGGTCGAGTAATTTGGCATCGATTCGTTCGCCGGTGATGGACCGTATTTGCGACTCGTCTATGAGGTAGCGGGAGAATCGTCCAGCCACGATGGCGAAACTTGAACCCATGAGGAGCCCGCCGATCAAGCCAGCGGCAAGACCTAAGACTTTGGAAACGCCACCGATAGGCACGGCGCTCGGGCGAGCGGATTCGATGAGCCGAGATTCGACCGTGATTTTTGCAGCGCTCTCTAGCTTGGTCTTTTTGTCGAGGAGGCGGTTATACGAAATCGTAAGTGCGTCGCGCTCAATTGAAGCTCGAGCCGTGTCGTCTTTGTGTTTGACGTCGTAATCAGTTAGTTGTTTCAGTACATTATTTATCTCGACGCCAGTGGTTGTAAGCTCGTTTTTGAGATCAGTCGATGGGGCGGCAGTCGCAGCCTCCTGTTTGAGAAACGCGTTAGCGACAGCGTTTGCTACCGATGCGGCCTTGTCAGGCGTGTCGCCGGATGCGAGGACCGTCACGACATCGGAGCCAGTGCTACTGGTGACGACTACGCTACGTTGAATCGAAATGGCCGTTTCACCGGTAAATTGCTGAGCCACCACTGAGGCAACAGTCGGACCGCTGAGAATAGAAACTTGTTCGCCAACGTATCGATCGGCATCGCCGGTAGCCGTTGGCCCCAAATCGGTGGTGGGACTACGCACCACGAGCGTGGCGGTCGATTCGTAATGAATTGGCTGGGATTTGCTCCAAAAAAACCCCGCTGCTCCTCCGAGCACGGCATAGACCAAGACGAGTAGCCAAAACCGACGTACGGCTGAAAAGACAAATCCGAGTTCCAAGTTTGGCTCCGGCACGATAGGGGACCTGGCAATGATAGGTGCTGGTCGACGAGCTGAGATGTCAACCGCGGGGATTCAGGCCACGAGTCGAGTGGAGTCGTCTCGCTCCCAACGAACGGGCTTGCGTTCGAGTCTCACCAACAGTCGAGCGGCCACTGCGAAACTAGCGTAAACGGCGAAGTCAAAATATTCGCGTACCGTGTGGCACGAACTGATAAGACCCGACCGTGTGGCTGCCGTCGTATTTATCGCCAGAGCTGGAAAGGCCGCGGCAAATTGTCTATTGCCGCGGGTAACTCTTCGCAAGACATTGAGCTGGTTTCGAACGGTGCGTGGAATGCGAACGACGACTGGGTCCGTGTCGATGATCGTGACCTCATCAGCACTTACGATTCTGGCGGCAAACAAGTCATCGCCGGTTACGTGCGGAAACTCGTCGAATCGAGATCGTGCCACAGCACTCAGGCCATACACGCCAGCACCGCAGAGCTCCGCCGACAACGACGGGATCCGTTGGCGCGCCGCCCAATAGTGCCGCACAAAAAAGGTTGAGTCGCCATCGAGGTACTTGGCCGGCGGTCGTGCCGCAATCGCGCCGTTGGCCAACTCCGTGAGAATTGCGCAGGCCGCCTGTGTCGTGAGTTCAACATCGGCATCAAGGTAAATCCGTGGGAGCACGGTAGCGACCCGTTCTGCTTCGACAATGGCCGCTGCCTTTCCTGCCAGTTCGCATTCGAGAACCTCGACTTGATGTTGGCTCGATCGCACAATTTTTGCGGTGTCGTCTGTGCACCCGTTGCAGGCCACGATCACTTCGAAAAGGTCCGGCGCGGCATCGGCTAAGAGCGTGTCGAGCGTTCGAAGAATGATGGCTTGTTCGTTGTAGGCCGGGATGATGATCGAGCCGAGGGTCACAGAACTGACTCGCTGTGTATTTCGGTAACGAGTTGCTGTGACCCGAGGCCGTCTAGGACTAGCAGTCCTTGATTGTGCTTGGCCTGGTAATACAACAAGCACAGCCAAGCGCATACGGTAAACGTGGCTTCGGAGATAAGAGTGGCGGCGACGGCACCACGCCAACTATGGCGTGGAATCAGCGTGATGTACAAGACCATCGAGAGACTTGCGCCGCCGATGAGCAGCAGCGTTCGAGCCCCATTTTTTCCAAGTCCCATGAGCCCATTTACCGCGAAGGTTCCCACGCCACGAGCCAACACAAACGGAGCCAGCCATCGAATTGTTGAGGTGGCATCTTTGTAGTCGCCGCCGAGAAGCCGTGTGAGGAATGGTGCGAGCACGTACATACCAGCACCGAACGTGAGACCGTAGGCGATCGCTATGAGGGTAAACCGGTACGTTCGGCGGACATGTTGGTTGCGAGCGTTCGGGTCGTGTTCGAGAAACTTTTGATGGCTCGAAGCAATGAGACTGCCGATGGGTACGAGGCCAAGTTGCACGATTTTGTAGGCCGCCGCGTATAGGCCTGTGTCGCGCCCGAGGTTGTTAGCTGTCATTACCGCCTTGTCGCCATCGTTCTGAATGGACATTGCGGAAATTCCGACGGAGTACAGAACGGCATCCTTCAGGTGTGCTTTGCGAACTCGTCCGAGCGAAATTGTGAGTCCATTTTTGGTCGACGAATACTTCAGCATGCCAGCGCCGACAACGAGTGACGTGGCGAGATAGGCCGGCCCGAGCGTCTTGAGCCTGAGATGGCCGAATGCTGTGAGGCCAATGAGAAGGACGATTCGAATAGCTATAGGAACAATTCTGGCTCGGGCAGCCGGACCGAAACCTTTGCCAACTTGAATCGTTGTAGCGGCAACCACCGACATTGATGAGCCCAGAAATTCTGCCAGCACAAAGCACATCAGCGTCAATGCGGACAGCGAACTCACGACGTGAACCGCGACAGGAATAGCGATCGAACTTGACACAATGGAAGCAAAAATACTCATCGAAAGGCACGATCGAAATACAGATTGGAGATCCTCGCGTTCGCGTATGCCGTGTTGTAAAAGTGTAAGAGACGTACCGCTGGATGCCAACGCGCCGAACGGAGCGGTGACCGCGAAAATGCCGATGTAGTCGCCGTACGCTTTGGCTCCGAGGTGCCGACCGAGCAGGCCAAACGATACGAGGTTGGCGGCAAGCGAGACCAACTCAAACGCGAATGCCCACGCCGTGTCAGTTGCTAGTGACTTATCTGAAAGGCGTTCTCGAAGTTTCGACATGGCCTAGTGGTGACGAATTTCGATACCAAACGCACTGGTGATGAGCCCGCATGCGTTGACAACTCGACTGGCGTTATACCGGAATTGCGGAGCACGCAACTTGGCCAGATGTACGAACGGTGCCGCGGCGAACTTGGCAGCGCGTTTTGTGCCGCGTGCAAACAGCCGAGGTTTTGACGCTGAACCCAAATATAGGTTTGTTTTGCCCTCGCTGTTGCCGACCCAAAATTGTGAGCGAATGAGATACGCGTAGTTTGATCGTTGCGGGGTAAGCGTCTCGTAGACGAGGGCAGAGGCATCGAAGACCATTTGCATGCCTTCGCCAGTAGCTTGGTTGAAAAAGACGGCATCTTCACCGCCAAGTTTCCCGAGGTCTTCGCGGAACCGAACGTGAGGATGTTCGGCCAGCCATTGGCTCCGAATCCCGAAATTGAATGTCGACCCGGTGGTGATTGTTTCTCCGGCGTGAAACGCATCAGTCCGCTCGAAGAACGGCTGCTCGGTCATCCATTGGGGCGACGAGGGTTGGGGTCGAAGTTGTTGGGGCCCGGTGACCGCATCGACCGAATGAGTCGTGATTGAGTTGACCATCAATTCGACCCAATTGTCGACCGGCTCGCAATCATCGTCGGTCATCAGGAGCCAATCGGCTAACGGCACCCCAGCGTCAAGTGCCGTATTCCGGGCGACGGAAATATTCCCCGACGCAGTGGTGAGATAGATCAGGCCGAGGTCGAATGTGGCTGAAAATTTTTCGACGGTCGTTCTAGCCGTCTCCAACAAGCTGTCATCGACAATCACCATACCGACGTGTAACCACGACTTGACCGCGGTGGCGTTTCGCTCAACAGCTTGAATGAGCTGGGCGAGCAGTTCTGGCCGATTGCAGGTACAAACACAGACCATAAGTCGATCCATGTCAGACATCACGCTGAAGGGTGGGAAACGCGGTCGGCAACAGACTTCACTGCTCCGGCCGTGCGGCAAAAGAAGGTCGACCTCGTTGCCAGAATCGCGAAAGCTCTGCGATGCCGGTTGAGCCTTGGAGCCGCCTGCTCAAATTCATGTTGCGCTTGCGGGATTGTCGAGCGATGGCGCAAATATTTCGTGGCGCGGTGCCATCGAATCGTGGTCCACCGGTCGATGACCTCTGACAGAGCCGAGTTGCCTTTGTTCTCCTGCACAATTCGTTCGAATATGAAATCCTCGGCGCGGGCAAAGCCCTCGTTCGTGAGATTTCCGGGATGCACTCGATAGTTTGTGTACCTTCCTGGCACAAAGAAAAACCTGCCACCTGATTTCCACATCGCATATGAGCACCACAGGTCATGGCATGGATTCGTATCGCTGGGAATTTCCAGTTGTGACGCAACCTGCCTACGCAGCACCGCTGCGTAGGCAGGTTGCGGAGCGTTCCACACGGCGATCAGACGAAGCATCGCGTCGTCCGACGAATCGCACAAACCAGCAGTCAAAGCGTCTCGGTGCGTTGTCTGAGACGCGTGCTCTGTCTGGCCGAGCTCCCGCTCGCCTTGATCGTTGATGCGCCACGAATCGCAAAAGGTCATTCCAATTGAGTCGTCATCTGTGAGCGGCGGGACCAACCTTTGGAGAAATTCCGGTTCCCAATAGTCGTCGTCGTTGAGCGTGGCGACGTACGCCGATTCTGACGACATAAGTAGATCATGCCAGTTCTGCATTGCACCCTTGGGAGACTGATGCTTGTTGTAGCGGATGCGCCTGTCATCAATGAGCGCCACGGCATTTTTGACTGCATCTGATCGGCTGTCATCGCCGATCAAAATTTCGAAGTCGTCGAATGATTGCGCCAACACGGAATTGATGGCGTGGGTGACATAGTCGGGTCGTTCGTACGCTGGAATAAGAACTGACACAAGGGCCATAGGTAACCAATATTTCTTCGACGGGGAAAGAGCACGTATACGGCTAAAGCTACCGGGGTGAGCGAACCGCAATTGTTCACTCCGTCGTAAACGTTGGCGTCGATGTTGGCCAGCAGTTTCGGCCACGTTCCTGCTGACGATGGGCGATTGATAAGACGAGGTACGCTACTAAGGTGCCCGCCAGCAGCAACGAACGACTGTCGCTCCTGGCCCAGTGGCGTGAGGATTGGATCGCTCACCAGAAAGACTGGTTTAATCCGGGGTTCCGCGCCATTGTTGTGCATCGGTTTGGGAATTGGCGCATGACCATACGTCCGAAGCTTTTGCGGGCACCGTTTTCTGTCCTGTATCGCATGATGTATCGGCGAATTCTGCGTAGCTACGGGATTGAGCTGAGTTACTCGACAGTTGTGGGCCGGCGGACGGCCTTTCACCATCAAGGCGGAATCGTGATCAATGGTGCTTGTGTTATTGGCGACGACTGCGTTATTCGTCACGGTGTAACAATGGGTATTCGTTACGAGGACAGGTTGACTGAAGTACCGACAGTGGGCAATGGGGTCAGTATCGGGGTCGGAGCGATTTTGTTGGGTGGAATTCATGTTGGCGATGGAGCCAAAATTGGTGCCAACTCGTTGGTGCTCTGCGACGTGCCGCCCGGGGCAAGCGCGATTGGCAGCCCAGCGAGAATTGTTTTTTCGTAGGAGCCTGCGATGCACACGATCATTGAAGTCGGCGGGTCTGAGTCGTTTATTTACGCCACGGTTGATGGTGAGGGTCAGCCGAAATCCACCGTGGTGCTATGTGCGCCGTGGGGTTACGAACACAATTGCAGTTACCAATCGCTTCGCGTTTTGGCCGCCACACTTGCGGCCCAGGGTCATCGAGTCGTGAGATTCGATCCACTAAATAGCGGCAATTCCGCCGGCGATGAGGCTGAATCCGGGGGGTTGCCGACATGGCGTTTGTCCTTGCGAACGGTGTTCGATTGGGCGCGGGCTACAGGCGCCAATGGGCTGGTTGCGGTTGGTATTCGCCTAGGGAACTGTGCCCTAGTTTCCGAACTCGACGCTCTCGACTCTGCGGTGTTGTGGGATCCCCCGAAATCTGGAAGCCAGATCTCTCGAGGGCTTCGGGCGAAGGCCGTGATGTGGGGTCACAGCCAGGCACCGGGGGCTGCCGAAGGATCAGTTGTGGCCGGGCACATGTTTCCCAAAGTTGCGCTCGAGACCTTCGCCGGGTTTGATCTTGTGCCGGCACTCGATTCTTCGGCAGTCTCAACTTTGGTGTTGACCGACGACGCCAAACTCGTAGAGCAACTTCAGGGGTTAGGCGGCGGTAGTGGGCGCCGTGGATTGTTGGTCGAGTCTCCGTCAGGCACGCAGGCAATGCTCGACGTGATTGCCGAAGAGTCCAGAGTCCCAGAAGAAATTTTGGGTCGGATTTGTTCGTTCGTCGGTCTCGCTCATCACCCGACTTTTTCAATGACCGAAAAGGCTCTGACCACAAATGTGGCGGTTTGCGGTGCGCACGCGCCGGCGTATGTCGAACGTCATCAAGTAGCCGTAGAAGTGCCGCTACATCTTGTAGTCACGTCGCCGCTCATACGCAGAAAATTTGGCACCGTGTTGTTTGTAAACAATGGCGTAGCGCGGTCAATCGGCCCCGGCAGGGCGTGGGTTGAAATTTCTCGAAGACTGGCAGCGCACGGAATACAAAGTTGCCGCCTCGATGTGAGCGGTCTCGGCGAGAGTGCTACTCGAGTTGGGCAGTCGCCCAACGTTCATTATCCAATCGAAGGAATTGATGACATCAGAATCGCCTGTCGAGCGATCTCAGGGGCCACGGTAGAGCCGGTCATCGTGGTTGGGGTGTGTTCAGGAGCATTTTTGGCGCTAGATGCCGCAGCGTACGACGAAAGTGTTGTCGGAGCGGTGTCGGTGAATCCCGCCATTTACTTTGTTCCCGACAAAAAGCCGCAACGGCGGCCACGTCGAGCAAACCGGCCGACAAACCGGGTTGTTCGACGCGTTCTGTACTCTCGGGTCGGGTTCAAATTTGAGCCGATGATTCCTTCTATCTTCTGGCGATGTCTCGATGCTGTTCGACTCCATCCACTGCCTTTTCGGGGCGTCTGCCGAGCAGGCGAAGCGGCCGATATTTCGCTCATTTTGTGGGATCAGGATGAGTCGGTAAGACAGCTCGACCATCATTCGCCAACTTGGCGGAAGCAGATTGCGGCCACGCAATCGGTGCGAACGGATTTGGTGGCTGGCGTCGATCACAGCATGTTTGATGCACGTCTCCGCAACGTCGCCGAAGCCAGAATCTTCGAACTTGCACAAACGGTATTTGAGGACTGTTAAGCAGGCTGCTCATGTCCGTTGCTAGCCGTGTCGCTGCGGGGCCCGAATCGGTAGGCATACGTAGAGTCGGCGAATGTGCCGGCGATCGTCTCAGCGCTTTTTGAAATATACGACCGAGCTGGCACCGACGTTCCCTTGACTGGGTCGGCGGCGCAAGCCTCCGTGTCATTCACGACGTGCACAACGAGGCCGTTGAGGCCTTCGTCGGTGGTGAATGTGGCGACGGGGGCCAAAACCGGTTTGAGAGCCCTTAGCGCCGCTTTGGGGCGTCCTTCAGAGTCGATAAGGCCCCAACCGGCGCCGGGCCAGAGGTCGCGCAACATCAGCACGATGCCGCCCTTGCAGCTCGAGCCGGGCCGACGCCATTCGGCGAACGTTCTGGCCATCACGATGCCGGTAACGGCGCGGCTCATTTCCAGATAACGAGTGGGCTCGGAATAGCGAACCGCGAATGGATCTTCTCCGTAAACGAGTTTGAAATAGTGGTCGCGGACGTCCTCAAAATCCCAGCCCGTCGAGTTGTCGCGTGGCACGCGTTCTTTCCATCGGGGATGCGTCGGTGGGATCTGGCCCGGCGACAACAGCTCTTCGATCGTCTCTTGATCCGGCACGTTGGAGAACGCCAAACACTCGCTGGCGAATCGCACGTTGGCGTGACGAGCGTCGGTGAAGTCGCGCAGGTATGCGCCCACGCCGTAATAGTGCGCCACGCCGGCGTTGGGGTGAAAGGGGAGCGCGCCGCCGGTCGGCGACGAGGGCACGTATGGCACGCTGGGCAAACCATCGGCGAACCACGATGGCATTAGCGAATCGAATAGCGGGTTGGCCCATCCGCCGATTGCCACGCCCGTCATGGCGGCCTGTTGCTCAGTTTCGCTGGCTCCGCACAACACGACCAGCGCTGGGCGGCCTTGCATTCGGTCGATGAACTGATCAACTTCTGCGCGCACGAGTGCAACGAACTCGTCGGTGTTGGGATAGTCGAAATTGGCGAACATCATGTCGTGCCACACCATGATGCCGAGCTCGTCGCAGGCGTCGTAAAATTCGTCGGTCTCGTACGTCATGGTGCCGGTGAGGCGCACGATATTCATGCCGGTATCGACAACGTGATCCAGCGTGTCGCGCATCGATTGCGTGGGGCTCGACGCCCGTACGGCGTCGGTGGGCGTCCAACACGCGCCGCGGGCGAATATCGGCACATCGTTGATCACAATGCCGAATCCGTCGTTTGAGCGATCGGCGAATAGGTCACGAAAGCCGATGCGGCGCAACAAAAGCGAGTGGTCGCCGTACCGGAGCCACAGGTCGTAGAGATGCGGCGTGCCGTGCGTGTGAGGCCACCAGCGTTCGACGTGATCGAGTGCGAGCGTGCCGGTAAGGCGAGCGGTCGTGCCAACGCGGTTGACGCGCAGCGGCGTGAAAGAAGAGCCGATCGAAATGTCGCATGAGGTGTCGTCGAAGGAGCCCTCGACCGTGAGGTCCACCTCGACCGTGCCGCCGTTGCCCGCGCATGCGACCGCAATATGGCGGGCCAAAACGCGTAAGGCAGGCATTGGTTCGAGTGTGATGGCGCGCCACGGGCCTACAGGAGCGGGACGCGGCGACCAGCCGGGCATACGCCCGAGAAGCGTGGTTCGGAACCAGCGTAGGTTGAGTTCGCTCACCAACTTGGTGCGCCACCGGGCGCGTGGCTTTCGTTGCGTTTTCAGTAGTGGCACCAGCGCGTGACAAACGAAAGCAATTTCGTTGAGGTCGTCAGCGAGTTCGGTGACGACAATCGAGTGCGACAAGAACATGCTGTCGCTGCGCAATACATGTTGGCCGTTGATCCACACGTCGGCGAGTGAGGCGAGCCCACCAATGTGCAGCAGCCATGGGCCATCGCCGGCGGGTCGGGCGAAGGTGCCGCGCCACCACCAGTCGTCGCTGTCGAAATTGCGGGAGTTGTCCCAAGTCCACAAAGCGTTGGCTCGCAACGACGACGCCGCGGTGCCGGGCACTTCGGCGGAAATCCAATCACGACTCGACGGTGGCAATTCGCTGGGGTCGTTCCACGCGCCGGGCATCGACGCGATCATCTCCCAATCGATCAGTGTGCTCTTACCCGCCATAGTTGGACTCTAGGCCGACAAAGGCGTTCTGCCAGGCCGCTTCGAGCTGATCAAACATCGGATCGAAATCCACACTGCGACCAGCGGCAGCGCGGGCCATTTTGAATTGCATTGATTTCGCCGTCGTCGACACCTCGATGAATGCAGCAATTGTGTGCTCGAGACCGGGCTCGCCGTTGGCAGATAGCCACGCCGTCAACGATGCCGCCATTTCTGCGGCGGCTCCAAGCTGGCGAATGGTGGCAAACGCGTATCCGTGAAATCGGTTGCCATCGCCTGATGCGACCCACACCAGATCATCATCGAACTTGGCCCGGAATCGTTGTATTGGACCGGTCGTTGGCCGCCGTGCGAGGTGCTGGCGTACGAGCGAGATCGCTCGGGCCACGAGTTCCTCAGGCACGTGGCGCACGAGCCGGTCCAGCTTCACCAACTCGGTGTATGGCGGCAATTGCGAACGTGTCTCGTCAGTAAGACGGAGCGCCCCGAGGTAGTCATCGCCGGAAATTTCGTAGTAGCTCTGGCCGTGGAAATACCCGAGCCGATGCTCAGCACGGTTGATCATTTGCGCGGCGATCGACGTCTTCACGTGCTCGAGTCGATAGCTCACGCCAGCTGTGTCGGGCAGGTACCACGAGTCGATTTCGATGGTCATTAAGCGACCATTGGCGAGTTGCAATTCGATGTGCTCGTCGAGTGGCAGCCAGGGGTTCATCTCGTTGACTTCGAGCCCCCACATGTAGCGAAGGTCCTCGAGCGGGTATTTGAAAAAGCTGAATTGGTCGTCGTCGAAATCGATCGACAAGGCGAACGCCGCACAGGCCTGGGGAGGCAGGCGGAGCGTATGAAGTACCTCGATCCAGAGATCGACATAGCAATTCGTCTCGACCCAGATGCGATCCTGACCGTGGAGTTCGCTGCGCTCGTACGTGGATACGTCGAGACTCAGCAGGTTGACGGTCATGGCCAAAGAGCGCTTCGTACTGCGGTCGGCCACGAGTGAACATCGAGGCCGTGTTTCTTAAAAAGCGCCAGTGCAATGCGTTCCAAACCGAAACCAACACATGCCGAGTGCGCCACTTCACCATCGTGAGTGGTCACTTGAAACGGCACGCTGAGGTGATCGAGATGGCAGTTGCAACTTGCGATGGCCGTCTGTTTCTCGGTTGAGCAAATTGGTGCAACGATTTCGTATTTGAGATTTGCTTCGACTTGGTTGGCTTTGAGCATGCGGCCAGCGCGCCCGAAGAATGGGTCGTTAGCTACTTCGGCTGTGACTTCCAACCCAAGCCCGCCAAGCACATCCAGCGAGCGATCAATCCATCGATTTCGGAACGCCAGCGCACCGTCGGGCGTGCCCACGTACACGTTCTCATGTTGGCGAAACAGTTGCATGCGAGCTGGGTCTGGCGACGGTTCGTGGCGGAAACAGAAGCCGATCACGTCGAAAATTCGACCACCCTCTGGCAGCGGTTTGTTACTGAGCATCGGGTAGATCGGGTAGCACGCAGCTGGGCACAACATCATGTCGGTAGTCGACAATTGACTCGGCCAATCTTCGCCGTTCGTGTATGAAGCGGTGAGCGCGCGGTGCTCAACATCGCCGCCGCTGAAACTGTGAATCGCCCCCATCAAATCGGGGAACGATTTCAAATGGTCGGTGAGTTCGTATGTGCGACGGGCAATAAGCGGAGGGAAGGCAAACCGCTCGGGCTTGTCGCCGAGACTGGATTCATCCATCAAGTGGTTAACTCCAGAAATGACATTTTCAAACGTGCCGTTGCGTCCGTAAAGGCCAGCCACGCCCGTGTTGACGAGAATGCCAGCTTCGAGGAGCTCGTCGCGGTAGGCCTCGTAGGCGGCGATGAGTTCTGACATCAGACTTCCTTCGCGATAAGCAGCATCTGGGCCGTCGTGCCGTAAATGCGATCGTTGTTGACCATGAGCGCGGCCCCGTGGGCGTCGCGCAATGAACGACTCAGTGAATACGGTGAATCTTCCCGGTAGCCCGAGATGCCGCAGATCTGCATGGCGCGGCCCACGATGTCAACCACGAGGGTGGAGCTTGACAACTTGAGGTTGTTCATTTGAATAGCGAAGCCCATGCTGGTGAGCCGGGTGGGGTCGGTCAATGCGTCTTCGTAGTCACGCGCAGCGCCGTGCACGAGGGCCCGAAATTGGTGCAACACAGCCATGGCTTCGGCGAGGCGAAGCGCCCCAGGAGGCGTAACGCCGGGCGCCTTGCGAGCAGCGGCACGTACGTAGGTGCGGGCTTTAGCCATCGCGCCTTCGGCAATGCCGAGCCACACGTGACCCCACGTGACATGCGACGTGGGCAGCATAGTTTGCGCGCTCACATCGGCGTACGGCACAGGGATGACATTGCTCACGGGACCGTTGGCCTTGAGTAAAAACCCGAGGCTGCAGGTACCCCGGAAACCAAGCGTGTCCCAGCTGCCGCGCTGCTCAAGCGTGCGTTCGGCTGCGGGCACGACCACGATTACCTGGTCGCTATTGGCGGCGTCTGGATCTCGGCGGGCGGTAGCCAAAATGGCGTCGGCGTATTGGCCGTACGAGATGACGCTGGCTTCTTTGGTCAGTGAGTAACGACCATTGTCGTGGCGCTCGATGGCGCACAGGCTGGTGCGCACGTCGCCTCCAACACCGATTTCGGTGGTGGCGCTGGCGAGCAGAAGTTCCTCGGCGGCGACCTTACGGGTGTAGTCGAGAAGTTCAGGTGTATGGCCGTGATGCACGAGACAGGCCACTTGAATTTGGTGCATGGCGTAGACCATGGCTGTTGATGCACACATCGAGCCGAGGGTTTCGATGACGCGACCGATCTCGCTGATGGTGGCACCTCCGCCGCCCAGTTCGGGGCGAATCATGGCTCCGAGTAGTCGGCTGGCACGCAAGGCTTCGATGGCCTCCGCAGGGAACCGGGCATCCTTATCGACGGCGTCGGCCGCGGCAGCGACCGCACCAGCAACCGCGGCAGCTTCCGAGGCAAAATCGCGATGCGAGGTGTGGGATGAAATGTCAGTGGTGACCGCCACGTGAATATCGCCTCAACTCGCCAAAGACATGTCGCCGGTAATATCGGCGAGCGCTTTGCGGATCGCATCGATCGATTCGAAGGTGCTTCGCTTGAGGTACGACTCGGGGAATTCGATGTCGAATTCGTCCTCCAAAGCCAGCATCAAATTTACGCTCGCATGCGATGTCAGGCCCGCCCGGTACAGATCGTCGCCATCCTTGAT
>JAYWAI010000092.1:0-2493 GCA_043782545.1 Acidimicrobiia bacterium | reverse complement strand
AAAAAGTCATCGATCCAAAGTGGTGGCACGGCGTTGGTCTACGAAACTTTCTGACCAAACAGCACCATGAGGCGCTGCCATTTTTTCGGCCGATCATGGATCATGTAATTGCCCCGGCAGCAATCCTCGTCGCCATCACGGTGATGGCCACGCAGCTGCTATGTGGCGTGATGATCGGCTCGGGTAAACACATGCGGCTGGCACTGCGCTGGGCGTTCTTTATGAACACGGTGTTCGTGCTCTCAGGCCGAGTCAACCCGTCAGCGTTTTACATGGTGATGGAATTGGTGTTGCTGTTTGCCATCGCCGACGGCGCCATGAGCGTGAAACCGACCATTCCTAGCCGAACGACGTTCTTTGCCGCCGCGGCGGCAGCTGGTCTCGGTATGGCTGTTGTGCCCTACATTCGCACCGTTGAACCGGCAAAGGTCATTGAGGACCCCGCCATGATGCTGATGTTTATCGGACTCACCATTGCCGCCACATTGATCGTGCGTCACGGTGCTCATCATGAATCAGCCGGTACCCGTCTGGGTCACCTGTGGGCGTTTCGTATGGCGGGCTGGGCACATGCCAAGCCACGTATCAACGTCAACGTCCCGAGCGTGCAACGGACCAGCGCTTATCAACCTCGATCGGTTACCAACCAATAGTTGCGGTAGTCCACATCGTTGGAAAAAATGCGAGGGCCAACCCGAGAGGGACGAGCACCAGAACCGGTGCAACTCCCCGACGGGACCTGGCCCCATATTTCCATGAATCGCCCACCGCAGCAATGACAAAACACATGACTGCGGCGAGATAGAAAAAGAACGAGACTTTGGGATTCATGAACACTCCTGTTAGGTGAGTACGGCGACTTAGGTGAGTACGGCGACGAGCAAGATGATGAGGAGCAATGTCCCGAGTCCGATATACATGCGAGCTTCCTTTCGACGGTTAACGACGACCCTCACACCGCTTCACATCGACTTGATCTCGGAGCAACGGCAGCGGTTCGATACGGGGATACCCAGCGCGACGTGGATTCAAACAAGATCGTTGCTCCGAGACTCGCCGACATTCAGTAGACAAAGGTCACCGTCCGAGGTCTAACATCCAGCGCACTGTGGAGATGGTTGGAATACAAACGTGTTCGTCATGTCACGAACCGGTCGCGTCGTCGGCGAAATTCTGCCCGAACTGTGGCACGCCGCAAAACCTCGAGCCCGTCGTCGACCTCACCGATACCTCGCCCCCGATCTTCACCGACGTCGCGTCCCCGGCCCCAGAACGCCGGCATGTCACGGTCGTATTCTGCGATCTAGTGGGCAGTACCGAGCTGTCATCGAGCGTCGACGCCGAGGAATTCAGCGACCTGATCGGGGCGTATCACGAGTGTGCGGTGGGTGTCGCGCATCGATATGGGGGCCAGGTCGACCACTATGCCGGTGACGGCGTCAACATCGTTTTCGGTTGGCCCCACGCCCACGAAGACGACGCCGAACGTGCCGTTCGATGTTCACTCGACATCATCAACGAGATGCGTTCACCGAGCGTTTCCACCGCCGCGGCGAGCGTGCGATTGGGAGTTCATAGCGGGGTGGTCGTCGTCGGCGAAATGGGCGCATCTGGGCAGCGCTCGGTCATGGCGCTCGGCGAAACAATGAATGTCGCCGCCCGCCTCCAGAATGAGGCGGCCACCGGCACCGTCGTCGTGAGCCCCACAACGCTCAAAATGATCACGGGTATGTTCGTCACCGAAACAATCGGGGTGCGGAATCTCAAGGGCATTCCGACTCCGATGGAGGTTTTTCGAGTAGTGCGGCGGAGCAACGCGCGCAGCAGATTCGACGGTGCTCGGGCCCACCTCACGACGTTCGTTGGTCGACACGCCGAACAAACCACGATCACCGAACTGTGGCACAAGACCACTGAGGGTCAAGGCCAAGCAATTCTGATCACGGGCGAGGCCGGCATCGGCAAGTCCCGGTTGGCGTATCAACTTCGCCAACAGCTGCTCGGTACCGATCACGCGTGGTTGGAATGCACGGCGTCTTCCTACACCCAGGCCAGTGTGTTGCGCCCCGCCATCGAGCTGATCAACGACAGCCTCGGAATCCAACGGGACGATTCACCCGAGACTCGAGATACCAAAATCCAAGCCGGCATCGAGGCGGCCGGGCTTATCGACGACGACGCCGCCATCGTGTCGGAATTGTTGCACTCAACCAACGCTCTCGGCGGCGGTGCACTGCGGCCAGAGCGACGGGGAAAACGCACCATCGAGGTCCTCGCTCGCTGGGTGGTGAGCGCCACCACGCGACGACCCACGGTCGTATTCGTAGAGGATCTGCACTGGTGTGACGACGTCACGCTGGCTTTGTTACAAGAGACGGTACGTCGCAGCTACGACGTTCCATTGCTCGTCGTTATGACGGCACGTCCAGAATTCACGGCATGGCCCACTTCGATCCCGGTGCACATCATCGAACTCTCGCCAGTATCAACGGA
>JAYWAI010000091.1:0-6603 GCA_043782545.1 Acidimicrobiia bacterium | reverse complement strand
TGGCGATTGGGCCGATTGGGCGCCGCACCATGTTGGGTTCCCGACAGTCGCCGAAGGTTTCGATTCCGAGTTCGACAGCTCGGCGTTTGGCGCATATTGGGGTGGGCTTCCCACTTGTTTCAATGGCGTAGTCGTAAATCTTCTGGCCGAGGATCGCGCCGGTGTCGATGCGGCCTTTGAACTCGCTTTGAGCCTTGGGGCCGACGGTTTGAAAGCTCCGTACGACGCGTTCTGGGGCTCGCGTTTCGCTGTCGTGCGCGGCCCAGGGCCGATCATGGTCGGGCTCACGAGCGATATGGATGCGGCCTTCCGCACCGCAGGTCCAGCAGTGTCCGACTTCGCTTAGCTTCTTGTGTCTCGGGCTTGTTTCGCCGTCCGGCGAACGCCCCCAGAAGCGTCGATTCGTACCGCTTCTGCCCCCAGAAAAAGTAGGCCCCACAACTGGGGGCAGTTTCAACACCGATATGTGTCGCACCGGTACCCAGTAAAACCGGCCCCGCGTTCTGGGGATCGGTGCGGTACGCGGTGCTCGTCCTCAGGCGCGCAGCTACGACTCAAGGTGTTTGGATTTCCGGCCCGGCCCGGCCCGGCGCGGCGAAAGCGATTTCGAGTTGCGGCGATGGTGCGCTGAAGTAGCCGATCGTTGAAGTGAATTGCATCGGGTCTCAACTATCAGTAAGTTCTTACTTATGGCTGATTCGAAAGAGCGAGTAGTTGCCGCAGCGACGAAGTGTTTTGCGGCTAAGGGTTACTCGGCCACGACGTTGGCCGATATCGAGGCGGCAGCAGGGCTGACCCCGGGTGCGGGAGGTACGTATCGTCACTTCCAATCAAAGCGTGCCATTCTCGAGGCAGTCGTCGACACGGCGCTTGCACAAAGCGACGACGTGCTTGCCCCGCCACCGAGCTCGCTTGAGGCAGCCGCGACCGATGCGCTTGCTCAGCTCGACCGGCATCGCGACCTGATGGGTTTGATGATGCACGACCTCGCCCAGTTCCCCGATCTGCAGCGCAAGGTGATCAATCGGCTTGTCACCGGGCCGATCCGACTTGTCGCTCAACGGACCGCGATTGTTGCGCCGCATCTCGACACCGAGGCTTTGGCGTTCCTGCTCGTCGGCTCGCTGGTGAACGTCAAGGTCATCGAGGTGCTAGGCGGTCGTGCCCAGATTCGTGTAAGCCAAAAGCGGCTCGTTTCAGCGTGGGCGCATCTCTACCGGTCGATGGTTATGCCGCAAGAAGCAAGTTGATGGAACAGATCGACCTCGTGTTGGCAGGTGCCGCGCAACAGGCTCGGCTCGTGCGGGAGAAGGTCGTTTCGGCGCGGGAATTGGTCGAGGCCACGTTGCGTCAAATTGACGCGCTCGATCCCGCGCTCAACGCCTACCGAGTTGTTTTGGCCGAAACCGCGCTGGAGCAGGCAAAGCAGTTTGACTCGCTTCCACGCCCGACCTCGACCATGGCGTTGATTGGCGTGCCCGTCGCCATAAAGGACGACACCGATGTAGCTGGCGAGATAACGGCCTGGGGATCAAGCGCGTACGGGCCACCGAAGGAACATGATGCTGAGGTCGTCGCCCGGCTCCGTCGTGCTGGAGCAATCATCGTTGGCAAGACCAACGTTTCAGAGTTGACGGCATGGCCATGGACGTCATCAAAATCATGGGACGTCACTCGGAATCCGTGGGACGTGACGCGAACCCCGGGCGGATCGTCCGGCGGCTCTGCGGCGGCGGCGGCGACAGGCATGTGCGGCGTGGCGCTCGGCTCCGATGGTGCCGGGTCTGTTCGGTACCCGGCCGCGCTCACGGGCCTTGTTGGATTCAAGCCACAGCGCGGCCGAATCCCACTGGGCTCGCAGCATGCCGACGGGTGGCAGGGGCTGTTGGCCTACGGTTCGTTGAGTCGGACCGTCGTCGATGCGGCGCTTTTTCTTGACGCCACGTCAGACCCCTCGATGCATCGAAGGTCCGTTGAGATGTTGGATTCGCCCGCTGAAAGGTTGCGCATCGCAGTGTCCTTTGGGGCGCCGCCTGGTTCAATGATCCGCGTGTCGGCGGAGCGCCGGGCCGCCGTCGAGGAGATGGCCGAACTGTTGCGTTCGTTGGGTCATCAGGTGATCGAACGGGAGATCACCTACACGCGCCGAGCGATGCGCAACGCCACCGTTCGTTACTTCGCTGGCGTGCACGACGACGTAGCGTCTGTCGAGCAACCCGAGCGACTTGAACGCACCACCCGACGACTCGCCAGGCTCGGAGGCATCATCCCAGGGTTCGTTGTCGCGCGTTCGCGGCGAACCGAAACTGAGCTCGCCGCGTCGATCAACGAGATCTTCGATCACGCCGACGTCGTGCTCACGCCCATCGCGGCCACCGCCCCTCCGCTCATTTCTGGCACTACGAATCTAGGCGTCGTGCGTTCCCTTCTGGCATCCAACAACGGAGCATGGGCCATGCCGTGGAACGCAATCGGTCAGCCCTCGATCACGGTGCCCGCGGGCTTGGATGCCAACGGGCTACCGCTGTCTGTCCAACTCTGCGGCCGTCGCGACGATGACGAAACGCTGTTGCGCGTCGCTCTTCAAATTGAGTCCGCCCGCCCCTGGGCCCACCTCCGCCCGCCTTGCGTCACCGAAGCTGTCGCGGGCGGCTTGCCAATCTGAAGCAGTAACGGCGGTGAGCAGTTGGCGACGGAGTGCCTTGGTGCCTGTGGGCACGATCAGTCTTCAATCGCATTGGTTCGGTAACCACCGAAAAAAAATGGCACCTTCCTAGATCGCGGCCGCGTGAGCCTCTTACGGGTGCGGGTGGGCTCCTGAACTTGTTGACTGCTAGCTCTTGACTCGACAGCACATTCGACTGGGGGCCGGCGTAATCCCGATCAGGCTGAGTATCGAAACCGTGTAACCCCTGCTTTGAAAATTGGGTTTGACGACGATGGCGTCGGGGTAGTGTGAGACGAAATGGCGACGTGGTTTACCTCCGATCTCCACTTCGGTCACGCCAACATCATTCGGTATTCAGATCGGCCTTTCGTTGATATTGAAGCCATGCACGAGGCGCTGATCGCTCGATGGAACGAATCTGTACAGCCGTACGATGACGTATGGGTGTTAGGCGATTTCGCGCTTGGACGTCCTAATGAAACGTTGCCAATTGTCGCCCTGCTGAACGGCTGCAAAGTACTAGTTCCTGGCAATCACGATCGTTGTTGGGACGGCCATGAGGCACGTGCCAAAGGGTGGGTCGAGCGTTACCTCGATGCAGGGTTCGCCGAGGTTCGTCAAGGCGCGATCAAGTTGAAGATTGGCCGCGAGCAAGTGCGAGCGTGTCACTTTCCGTACCGCGGCGACAGCAACGATCACGATCGATACGTCGACCGCCGCCCGGTGGATCGGGGAGAGTGGCTATTGCATGGGCATGTGCACGAGCGATGGCGTCAGCGTGGCCGGATGGTCAATGTCGGCGTGGATGCTTGGGCGTACTCGCCCGTGAGTGAAGCGACGCTCGCCTCAATCATCGTCGCCGGCCCCAACGACTTGGCCCCAGTGTCGTGATAAAGCCCGTTGACATGACTGCGACCGTTTCGGCCAGCGCCAAAACGCGTCAGGACGCGCCCAAGTGTTGGAAGCATCGCCGGAACTTGTTTGAGGCGAATCGCTAGATCCCACAGCGGCTCGAATTTCTTCCAGCCGGCGGCGTAGGCAACGTGTCGCGCCATTGCGGGAAGACCGCCTTTTGTGCGGGCCGAAGCGGCGATCGAACGCCATTTGGAGAACCGATCCTAAGCGTTGCGAATACCCGGCTTCGAGTTGCTCGGGTGTCATGCCAATCGGGCGGAATACGACGTGCCTGGTGTCGTACTCGTCCCACTCGCCGCACTGGCGGCGACTGCTTCCGCATTGACGACGGCGGGCCCCGTCAAGGAAGCGAGATCTCAGAAGAGGTAACGATCCCGTAGTGCGGTGGAGGTGGATGCGGGGAGTGCGTCGGAATCCAATACCTGCTCGAGGGTTATCGTTGCAAACGTCGTGTCGTCGATCAGCATGGATCGGTAGCGGCGCGTAACGTCGGCGATGTCGAAGTTACCCCGGGGGTACAGCACGGCATAGCGGCACCACGACCATGCCCGACTTGGGTGCTGGAGCATCGAGAATTGCAGCACGTGTTCGAGCCACATCACGCACAAGTCGCCGCGAGCGGCGAGCACGTCGATCGCTCCTTCCGTGAACTTCCCGGACCTCTGGGCGACCTCGATGTAGCGCGTGAGGTTCTCTGGCCGTGGCGTCTCGGCCTTGGTGCGTTCGTGATATTTCACGTCGATGGACAAGATCCCGCGGGTGCCATCATCAAGTTGGAGAACGAATGCACACGTGAAATCTCGGAGACTATTGATGTAGGCCGGATTCAGTCGGCCCGGTGAGTGCGCGAACAGGACGTCGCACACGTGCCCAGGCGTGTCCGGAAACCACGAATGGACGGCAGTGTCAGCGAGGTCGAAGTCCGCGGCGAGGTCGCCAAAAAGGTTGAACGCCAACGCTTGTGATGAGAGCAAATCAGCCCACAGGCGTTGGCGGTCAATGCTTTGGTGAGGCTCGACTCGAGCCAAGCGGGCCGTGACTGCAGCGAGCGCGGCAGGCGCCACAAAGTTGCCGCCGGTGCGAAGCGCGTAGTCGACTGGCAGCCGACTTCCGACCCAACGCACTCGTGCATCGCCATGCTTCGGGGCTATTGGCTGAGTGCCAATTGGGAGGTGATGAGATTCACGCCAAATGGCTTGGTGGTAGCGGGCGGATCGCCGAAATTCAGTCATCGCCGGCCGGCTAGCTATCTGGTCGTCGGCCTCCCAGCAACTGGCGGCGTGCAGCGCTTCGCTCGTGATGGTCACGTCGAAAGACTAGAGGCTGCCGCGAAACGAAATCTGCGGCCAACGCGTCCTGACGTTGTTGAATTGGTCTAGCCTCCGTGACAAATATGCCGAAAAAATTCACCTCAGCTCGCCATCAATGACACACCGAGTATGAACGAGCCGGATCAGAGCTTTGCCAATCCGCGACTGGTAAATTTGTATGACCATTTCGATTCCGACCGCAGTGATCTCGATCACTATCTCGTCATCGTCGATGAGTTTGGTGCGCGATCGGTGCTTGACGTTGGATGTGGCACCGGTACGTTTGCGTGCCTGCTTGCCGAGACCGGAATCTCCGTGTGCGGCGTCGATCCGGCTGCCGCGTCGCTCGCCGTGGCTCAACGCAAACCGGGGGCCGATGCAGTGACGTGGATCCTCGGTGATGCCACGACGTTGCCGCCAATCCAAGTTGACATGGCCGTCATGACCGGCAATGTGGCGCAGGTTTTCGTGAGCGATGCGCAGTGGTCGGCCACTCTCGCTGGCATCCGAGGCGCTCTCTCTCCGCATGGCGGACTCGTGTTCGAAGTGCGTGACCCTGCCCGGCGAGCCTGGGAGAACTGGGTCCCGTCGAAGACGTTTCAACGGGTCGAAGTCACTGGCGTCGGCATCGTCGAAACGTGGATCGAAGTCATCGAAGTCTCACTACCGCTCGTGGCGTTTCGTCATTCGTTTCGTTTCGACGATGGATCGCAGATGACCTCAGATTCCACGTTGCGATTCCGCACCGGCGACGAAATCACAGCATCACTCCATGACGCAGGATTCACCGTCGACGAAGTCCGCGACGCCTCGGATCGCCCCGGTCTCGAATGGGTCTTCATCGCCTCAGCCGGACAACTCAGCGAGGGCGGCTTGCGCGGTCGGGGAGAAGTCGGGGTGGTTGAAGGTGAAGCCGCGTTCGGTGAGTCGCGTGGGCACGGCGCGTCGACTGGCGAGCGCGAGGCTGGCGCTGCTGCCAAGTAGCGGTGCGCCAAGATACGCCAACAAACGTGGGCTGGCGAGTCCAAACCTTCTGCCGAGCAATTGCCGATAAGTGGCCATCATTTCGGCATTTGTCACCGGGTTGGGAGACGTCACGTGATACGTGCCGACCATCGTGGGATCGTCGATTGCCAACAGCATCGCGTCGAGCAGATCGTTTCCCGTGGACCGATTCCGGTGGGCGTCGAGTACTCGTCGATGAGGGCGTCGCCGGTATCCCCGAAAATTGCGAGTGACGAGGACTGCACCCATTCCGGTGGCGGGTTGTCGCAGACGTTCAATGCCTCGCCGACTGCTCGCACGGGTTGGACTCGTGACCGAATCAAGTCGTCGATATTGCGACGGGTACCCCTCACGTCGACCCGACGGCCGTTGAGATGCACAATGGCTTGCGCGCCGTCAAGTTCACGTGCCCACGGCCCGACCGTTTTGGCGTCCCACGCGACTACTTGTGCTCCGTCGACACGAACGTGGGGGGAGCGGCTCAGGATCACGACCTCGTTACCTCGAGCCACCAGCCGTGCCGTGAGCGCGCGTCCCAAGTAGCCGGTTCCACCGGGTATCACGATCTTGTTCATGCGACGCTCCCTCAACTCTCTGACCATTGACTATCTTAACAAATAGTATCATCAAATGACACACTCCGAAACTGCCCTCGGTGAGACAATTGCCGGGTGCTTGCGGACATGCCGAGAATTGATGTGTTGC
>JAYWAI010000090.1:0-6618 GCA_043782545.1 Acidimicrobiia bacterium | reverse complement strand
TGCCGACTTCGACAGCGGCATCGACGGCAGCTCGCATCTCTTCAAGCGCCGACATGGTTTCGATCCAGATAACGTCAACACCGCCGGCTTTCAACCCGGTCATTTGCTCCACAAAAACTTCTCGAGCTTCGTCCTCCGACAACACGCCGAGCGGAATCAGCAAATCTCCCGTCGGGCCAACCGACCCAGCCACCACGACCGGGCGGCCAGCACCATTCGCCACGGCACGAGCCAGCGAGGCCGCTGCCGTGTTGAGTTCGACGGTGCGATCTTGCGCTTTGTGCAACATGAGGCGGCGGCCGTTGCAACCGAACGAGTTCGTCAAAATGATGTCAGCGCCGGCGTCCACAAAAAGTTGGTGCAACTTCGCAATAGTGTCGGGACGGTCAACGTTCCACAACTCTGGGGCATCGCCCGACATCAGACCCATGTCGAAGAGATTGGTCCCGGTGGCGCCATCAGCGAGGAGCCACGGTTTAGTCGAAAGCAATTCAGAAAGCATCAGGTTCAGCCTACGCTCTCGTGGCCCGGCGGCAGCCGCAAGCTGTACCCAACTCCACGCACGGTATGGATAAGCGGCACATCAACATCATCGTCGACCTTGTGGCGCACGTAGCTGATATAGGTTTCGAGCACACTGGCGTTGCCGGCGAAGTTGTAGTCCCATACTGCTTCCAAAATTTGATCGCGGGTCAGCACGCGTCGAGCGTTCGACAACAAGTAGTGCAAAAGCTTGAATTCCGTTGGCGTCAATTCGATCAGACGCCCGGCCCGCCACACGTCACGTGTGTCCTCGTCGAGTTCTAGGTCATGAAACTTCAAGCTGTGCTGACCCGGGCCCACACCAAGCGAACGCCGCAACACCGCCTTGACTCGCTCGACCAATTCTTCGACCGAAAATGGTTTCGTCACGTAGTCGTCGACGCCCAACCGAAACCCCTCGAGCTTGTCAGTTGTGGCGTCCTTAGCTGTCAGGAATATCACTGGTACCCGAGTGCCGACGCGCTCATTTTGACGCAGCCGACGCGCCACCTCGAAGCCATCCAAATCAGGCAACATCACGTCGAGTAGAACCAAATCTGGTCGACGCTTTTCAATCGACGCCAACGCCGCTCGGCCTGAGCCGACTCGTTCCACTTCAAAGCCGTTAAAGCCCAGTGCCATGGCAATCAACTCAGTGATATGCGCTTCATCGTCGACAGTCAGGACATACGGTTTCACAGATTCGGCCACGACGCCATGCTAAGCAGGTTCCGTACCTCGCCCGTCGCGTTACGCGAAACTCTGATCGAATTCCCAGGAAGTCTGGAGCGACCGCGGAGTTCGACTCGGCCATAATGAGATATGACTCTTCGTCTCCGGCTTGTTGTCGCGCTTACCGCGCTGCTCGCCGTGGGCTTGGCCGTGTTCGGTTTTGGTACGTACAGCGCGTATTCCAAGAACCAATATGACCGCCTCGACTTGCAACTCCAGGACAGTTTTGGTTTGGCATCGCGAACGCTCGTCGACAAAGCGGGAATCAATCAAGAGCCCGGCGCCGCACCGAGCGGTGCGCCCGGCCAGCCTCGTATCCCCGACGGTCTGGGAGGCGGTTCTGGACGCCCCGCGCTGGTCCTCACGCCTGGCACCTACGCAGAATTGCGTGATGCTGCTGGCAAGGTCCTGGCGAGTACTCAGTTTGCTTCCACAAGTGCAACGCCGGCCATCCCCACAGCGTTGCCCTCCGCCCGGCACGCCATCACGGTCAACAGTGCCACAGGTTCTGGCGAATGGCGCCTCATGGTCGCCACTACGAATCGGCCCAGCGGTTACACCATCTTGGTCGCCATCCCCACTAACGATGTGGTGTCGTCACTCAATCATCTGATACTCATCGAGGCCTTTGCGGCGCTGGTATTGCTGGCGTTGCTGGGCGCCGGCTCTTGGGCGATTTTGCGACACGGATTGCGACCCTTGGAAACCATGGCCGCCGACGCGAGTTCTATTTCGAGCGGAGACTTGTCGGCACGCGTCGCTCCCGCCGATGGTCGTACCGAGGTCGGGCAGTTGGGGCTGGCGCTCAACACCATGTTGGGCGAAATCGAAACGGCATTCAAGGAACGCCAAGCCACCGAAGATCGGCTTCGCCAGTTTTTGGCGGACGCGTCGCACGAACTGCGCACACCATTGACCAGCATCCAAGGATTCGCCGAGCTGTCACGGTTGGAATCTGCCAGCGCGCACGTCGACCGAACCCTGTTGATGAGCCGGATTGAGGAAGAAGCCGCTCGCATGAAACGCCTCGTCGAGGACCTGCTGCTGCTCGCTCGGCTTGACCAGATGCGACCTCTGAACGTGGCACCGGTGAATCTCGCCGTTGTCTGTGCCGACGCGTGCACGGCCGCAGCAGCGATAGACGCAACCCGAAAAATCACCCTGACCGCGCCAGAGGGCTCGGGCATCGAAGGCGACAATGATCAGGTCCGCCAAGCCGTCACGAATCTGGTCACTAACGCTGTCAAACACACCCCGGGCGGCACCCCAATTGAAGTATCGGCACAACGAGTTGGCGACAACATCGTGGTGACCGTGCGCGACCACGGGCATGGGCTCAGCCCCGAAGCGCTAGAGCACGCGTTTGATCGATTTTGGCAAGCCGACCCCGCCCGCGTCGGCGTGGGTTCGGGTCTCGGCCTCTCCATCGTGCAGGGCATCACGCACGCTCACCACGGCCAAGCAAGTGCCGGCAACCATCCCGATGGTGGCGCAATATTTTCGCTCACCTTCCCGACCGAATTTCATTCAATTTCCTAATCGCCACACGCTCGGTACGCAGCGCAATGGCTCTGTCGATAACAATGCTTCGGTGATCAACTACTACCAAGCTGCTCGTGAAGATTTGACTGCCCCTGGCGCACCGTTTGCCATGAACGAGATCATTGTTCGCGGTTTCCCCATGCGAGTCTTCGCCTCGGCGCCACCCACGGTGCGGTCGTTGTGGGAAGCCGCCGGCGCATACGAGCAAGCTACCTACGTCGTGTACGAAGACGAGCGCTATACCTACGGCGAAATCGCCGCGCAGGTCAGATCGCTGGCGCACTACTTGCGTGACGTCCACGGTGTGGGCAGCGGCGACCGGATTGCACTGGCCATGCGCAATTACCCAGAATGGATTGTTGGATATTGGGCCGGCATTTGCTTGGGTGCTGCCGTTGTGGGCATGAACGCGTGGTGGACCACCGCCGAAATGGAATACGGGTTAAGTGATTCGCGTCCCAAAGTGCTGATCGCCGACGATGAGCGCATCACGCGTGTGCTGCCGATACTCGAAGGCCTACGCGCCGAGGCTCCGTTGGCGTTGATATCAGTACGCAGCGAGCAATCGCTGCCCAGCGATGGCGCACGATGGAACGACGTCGTCATTGCGGCCACTGCCCCGGCGACGCTCCCAGAGGCCAAGATCGACCCAGATGACGACGCCTGCATCTTTTACACCTCGGGCACGACTGGATTCCCCAAGGGCGCCCAGCTAACCCACCGGGGCTCGGTCCACAACGTCATGAACATCGCGTTCATGACAGTGTCAGTGAGTTCCGCAGACGCAAAAGCCATCGCCGCGGGCGATTTGGTAGCGCCCGTCAATAAGGCTCCAGCACCGCCCCAGGGCGTCTTCATGGCGCCTACTCCCCTCTTTCACGTCACCGCGTGCAACTGCGTTTTGCATCCCGCCACGTTATCGGGCGGTCGGATCGTGTTGATGTACAAATGGGATCCTGGCCGAGCGCTAGAACTTATCGAACGTGAACGTGTCACGAACTTCTCAGGCGTCCCCACCATGAGTCGCGAACTACTGCTGCACCCTGACTGGCAAACGCGCGACACATCGTCGATGCTCGGCATGGGGGGCGGCGGGGCGGCACTGCAACCCGACCTGGTCGGCAAAATCGCCGACGCCATTCCCCAGGGTGTGCCATCGACTGGCTACGGCCTCACCGAAACCAGCGGCATTATTACCGCCAACTCAGCCCGGCTGTATTTGGCCAAGCCGCTGTCCTGCGGCGCTATCGTGCCGACGCTCGACGCCAAGTTGGTTGACGAAGACGGCAACGATTTGCCCGCCTCGCCCGACACTGTGGGCGTGTTGTGCGTGCGCGGCGCGGTGGTCATCAAGGGCTACCTCAACCGTGCCGACGCCACCGCGGAGTCGATCCAACACGGCTGGTTCAACACAGGCGACATTGCCAAAATTGATGCAGAAGGCTTCGTGTATATTGTGGACCGCGCCAAAGATATGGTGCTTCGGGGCGGCGAAAACGTGTACTGCTCCGAGGTCGAAGCCGCGATTTACCAGCATCCCGCCATTGCCGAGGCGGCCGTGTTTGGTATCGCCGACGAACGGCTCGGCGAGGAAGTGGTGTGCGCTGTCTTGCTCCAACCGAACACCACGCTGACGCACGAAGAACTCAGCGCATTCTTGGCTGCCCGGATTGCCAAACACAAGATTCCCGCCAAAGTGTGGTTTCTCACCGAACAAATTCCGCGCAACGCCAGCGGCAAATTCTTGAAACGAGAACTCCGCAAAACACTGGCCGGCGAATAGTCCGGCCAAGCGGCGAACGCAGTGGGCCCGGCGGGGTTCGAACCCGCGACCGAGCGATTATGAGTCGCCTGCTCTAACCGCTGAGCTACAGGCCCAAGTGTTGTGTCGTTTGCCTATGGCGACGACACAACGGAGCTCCGGGGGTGGGGCTCGAACCCACGACATCCTGATTAACAGTCAAGCGCTCTGCCAGCTGAGCTACCCCGGAAAGGTCTGGCAAGTGTAGCAAAGCCCCCGGCCCCAACTCTGCGTCATACTCAAAGCTGCGAACGAAAGTCCGACCGAAACGGCTTACGCGTTTGGGTCGATTCCACACACTTTAAGTAGGTAGTCGTCCAGGTGGGTGCTCGCGGTTTGCACCTTCTGGTCTGCGGTAAGTGCCTCGAATTTCTGCAAGTCTGCGCTGGCGGCTGGGGCGCCGATCTTGGTGAAGTCGTATTTGTATTTCGCCAAAATGTCGTTAATTCCTACGAAGACCTGCGCTAAAATTCCGACGTCAGCCTTCAATTCGGCGGGGGCAATAGCAATGATCTCTTTGATTTGCTTGGCCGCATTTTGCATCTCGGTCTTTGTCTGATCGGGCGATGCTGTGGTGTTACCCAAAATTGTTGCGGCGTTGATCTTGGTAGCCGCTTTGCAGAAGGGCGAATTTTTGTCGCCAGTCGGGGTGCCAGTGCTTGCCGTAGTCGATGAACCACTCGTCGACGTGGAACTTTCGCCCGAAGAGCTTGCACCTCCCGCCGTCTTGCTCGAACTAGCGGCTGCTGGCTTGGTTGTCGTTGAATCAGCTTTCTTGTCGCTCGAGCAAGACATCAATGTCAAACAAGCAAGTGCGACACCCAATATTTTCTTCATAATTACCTCGAGGTTCGGGGCCGACCGCGATGCCGCTGGTCAGTCGTTTTCTAAGTAGTCGCGAAGTCGCTTTGACTTCAAAGGGTGACGTAGTTTCGCCAACGTTTTGGCTTCGATCTGGCGAATTCTTTCACGGGTCACGCCAAATTCCTTGCCCACTTCTTCGAGCGTCCGCGCTTGGCCATCGTCAAGGCCAAACCGCATGCGCACGATTTCGCGTTCACGTTCGTTGAGCTCCGATAGGGCCTCACTGACAGCATCCAGCAGCATGATGCGAGCAGCCACATCAGCAGGCGCGTCGGCAGTGGCGTCCTCTATAAAATCGCTGAGATTGCTGTCTTCCTCAGAGCCGATCGGCGAATCCAACGACAGCGGATCTTGGCCAAGGCGAAGTACATCGCGCACTCGATCCTCAGGCAGGCCGGTTTTGACTGCGAGTTCCGCCAGCGTTGGTTCCCGTTCAAGTTGCTGAGCCATCTCGCGTTGCGTGCGCTGCACTCGGTGCATGGCGTCCACCATGTGAACCGGGATCCGAATCGTTCGTGATTGATCGGCGATGGCCCGCGATATTGCTTGGCGGATCCACCACGTGGCATACGTCGAAAACTTGAATCCCTTGGTGTGATCGAATTTGTCGACGGCCCGCATCAGACCCAAGTTGCCTTCTTGGATCAAGTCCAACAAAGCCAGCCCCCTGCCGACATAGCGCTTGGCGATCGATACCACCAACCGAAGGTTGGCCTGAGTAAGTTCGCTCTTGGCCTCTTCACCGTCGGCCACCAGGCGACGAAGGCGCCGACGCTGCGTGTGCCCAGCATCCACCTCGGGGCTGTTCGCCAGGTCGAGAAGCGTCGCGCCAGCCACATTGCCCGTCTCGATACGTTGCGCAAGCCGCACCTCGTCACCAGTGGACAGCAACGGGACGCGACCAATTTCTTTGAGATACATGCGCACTGGATCAGACGTGTTGCCAATCGGATCCTCGTCGACCATCGTGCGAGTGACACGGCGACGGCGCCGAGCACGTACCGCCTCGCCATCATCGGCGTCGTCGTAAAGGTCAGCATCAGCGGATTCGTCCGCAATGCGCACGCCTGAGCGTGCCAATGTGGCTGCAACTTCAGATATGAGCGTGAGGTCAGGCTCGCGCAACCCGAGTTGGGCCACGATTTCATCGAGCGTGA
>JAYWAI010000089.1:0-6628 GCA_043782545.1 Acidimicrobiia bacterium | reverse complement strand
TTTGGCGGCGATGCCGGCTAGGTCACTGCCGGCATTGGGCTCGCTCCAGGCTTGTGCCCACACCACTTCGCCAGAGGCAATCTTCGGCAAATATTCGGCCTTCTGGGCGTCGGTACCGACCTCCATGATGGTGGGGGCCAAGAGAAATATGCCGTTCTGCCCCACGCGTCCTGGCGCGCCAGCACGGAAATATTCCTCTTCGAAAATGAGCCAGCTGATGTAGTCGGCACCTCGGCCGCCGTACTCAACTGGCCATGACACAGCCGACCAGCGAGCGGCAAACAACTTGTGTTCCCACTCACGGTGCCGCGCAAAGCCCTCCGCGGTATCGAAACTGGGCAGTGGAATAGCGGGCACGTTGGCCTCAAGCCACGCACGGGCCTCGGCTCGAAAGGCATCTTGCTCGGGGGTATATCGCAGATCCATACGCCGCTCACCGTAGCCGCGTCCCGACGTTAGATATGTCTGTAACCGTTGAAATGTAAGTAATCTGACGAGGTGTCAGAAACTCTTACTCGGGTCGCGGCGGTTGACGGTTGGTACACCATCGATGCCGACACACCCCACCTCATTGGTTCTCGTTGCACAACGTGCGCCACGTACGTCTTCCCTCCACGAGCCAGTGGTTGCCCGAATCCGCATTGCGTGGGCAATGAGCTCGAGCAGGTGCCGTTGAGCCGTCAAGGTGTGGTGTGGAGCTACGCCGAAAACCGTTACGCACCGCCGCCGCCGTTTGTCGCCACCGAACCCTTTGAGCCATACGCATTGGCCGCGGTGACGCTCGACGTGGAAGGCATTGTGGTGCTGGGCCAAGTGGCCAAAGGTGTGCTGGCCAAAGATTTGAAAGTTGGAATGGTGATGGAACTCGGCATCGACGTGCTGTACCGCGATGATGAGCACGAGTACCTCGTGTACGTGTGGGAACCAGCCGCCGACCAACGCACAGGGAGCGTGTCGGCATGAGTCACGACGTGGCAATTCTGGGTGTCGGCATGCACCCGTGGGGCAAGTGGGGTAAGGATTTCACGGAGTACGGCATTGTGGCGGCGCGGGCTGCTCTGGCCGACGCCAACTTGGCGTGGACCGACGTCGAATACGTGGCTGGTGCCGACACCATTCGCAACGGCTACCCCGGATTCATTGCCGGCGCGACGTTTGCCCAGAAGCTCGGGTGGACGGGCGTGCGCGTCTCGTCGAGTTACGCCGCGTGTGCTTCTGGCGCGCAAGCTTTGCACGTGGCCCGCTCACAAATCTTGGCCGGCTTCTGTGACGTGGCCATGGTAATTGGCGCTGATACAACGCCCAAGGGCTTCTTCGCCCCGGTCGGCGGCGAGCGTCGCAATGACCCAGACTGGTTGCGGTTTCATCTGCTGGGCGCCACCAACCCGGTGTATTTCGCACTCAATGCCCGGCGTCGCATGGACGTGTACGGCGCCACGCAAGAAGATTTCGCCATGGTGAAAGTCAAGAATTCGCGCCACGGCCTCGACAACCCGAATGCCCGATTCCGCAAAATTTCGACTGTCGAAGACGTCGTGAATTCGCCGGTGGTGAGCGACCCACTGCGCTTGTTGGACATCTGCGCAACAAGCGACGGAGCAGCCGCAGTGATCGTGTCGAGCCTCGAATTCGCCCGCAAGCATCTCGGCTCGCTTGACGGCGTGGCGCGCGTGAAAGCCGTTGCTACCACTACGCCGACGTTCCCCCAAACGCGGCTGGAGCTTCCCGATTTCGCCACAGACTCCAGCGCAGCAGTTGCACCACCAGCGCGTGGGTTCAAGTCGTCAATCGCGTTCGACGCCTATGAAGAAGCCGGTATTGGCCCCAGTGACGTGAGCATGGCTGAGGTCTATGACCTGTCAACGGCGCTGGAACTGGATTGGTATGAAGATCTCGGTTTGTGCGGCGAGGGCGAAGCCGAGGCGCTGTTGCGTTCTGGTGCCACAACGATCGGCGGCCGAGTGCCGGTGAATCCGTCGGGCGGTTTGGCCTGTTTCGGCGAAGCCATCCCGGCCCAAGCAATCGCCCAAGTGTGCGAACTCACATGGCAATTGCGGGGCCAAGCCACCGGCCGACAGGTCCAGGGCGCACAGGTCGGCATTACCATCAACCAAGGCCTTTTCGGTCACGGATCATCCGTGATCGTGACCAAATAAGTCTTTCACTGATAGCGAGGAGATCATTATGGCTGAGGCCTACATCATTGATGCCGTTCGTACACCGACGGGAAAGCGCGGCGGGGCGCTCTCGCAAATCCACCCAGCCGACCTCGGCGCGCATGCCATCAAGGCGCTCATGGACCGCACCGGCATCGACCCTGGCGCTGTTGATGATGTGATTTTCGGCAACGTGGATTCGGTCGGCCCCCATTCCGGTTGTATTGCTCGGAGCTGCTGGCTCACCGCTGGCCTGCCAGAGCATGTGCCGGGCACCACGATCGATCGTCAGTGTGGCTCGGCCCAACAGTCGGTGCATTTCGCTGCACAAGCTGTCATGTCGGGCACACAGGATTTGATCGTGGCGGGCGGCGTGCAAAACATGTCGCAAGTGCCGATCTCGTCGGCCATGTTGGTGGGCGCATCTCTCGTGGAGTTGGCCGGCGCCAACATGAATCACGAGACGCCTTTCAGCAATTCGCCCGGTTGGAATGCCCGTTACGGCGATCAAGAAATCAGCCAATTTGTGGGCGCCGAAATGATGGCCACGAAGTGGGACATCAGCCGCGAAGAGATGGAAACCTTTGCTGGCAATTCGCATCTCCGTGCCCTCAAAGCTCGTGAGGAAGGCCGGTTCGACAACGAGATCGTGCCGCTCAACGGCCTCACGTTCGATGAAGGTGCCCGCGAACCCAACTGGGAAAAGATCCGCTCGCTCAAGACGCTTGTGCCCGGTGGCCGATTGACTGCGGCGCTCGCCAGCCAAATTTCCGACGCGTCGAGCGCCATCTTGATCGCCAGTGAGCAAGCAGTACGCGACCACGGCCTGAAGCCACGAGCTCGTATTCATCACATCAGCGTGCGCGCCGACGACCCGGTGATGATGCTCAGCGCTCCCATTCCTGCCACTCGATATGCACTCAAACGCGCCGGCATGACCATGGACGACATCGACCTCGTGGAAATTAACGAAGCGTTCGCGTCGGTCGTGTTGTCATGGGCTAGAGAACTCGACGTGGATTTGGCCAAAGTCAACGTGAACGGTGGAGCTATTGCTCTAGGGCACCCCCTTGGAGCCACCGGCACCCGCTTGATGACCACGTTGTTGAATGAGCTCGAACGCACGGGCGGCCGTTTTGGCTTGCAAACCATGTGCGAAGGCGGCGGCCAAGCCAACGTCACCATCATCGAGCGTCTCTAGCCGTCAGGGAGCCCGGCGTCGACACGGGCGGGGCAAGGCCGATAAGAAATCGGGCAACCGCGTTAAGACGGCGTTAAGGCCCTTCCGAGGCGCGGTGAAAGTCTTTACGGTGACTTCACACGCCAAACATCGGAGGCATTTGTGAGCTCGCTGCACGAACCGTTTAGTCATCGTCTGAAAAACAAGGTGCTCGGCGCGCCGTTGCACACCGAGCAACTCGCCCATGAACGGCTCGGCAAACCAACGGCGTTGGCGGTCTTTGCGTCCGACAACCTGTCGTCATCGGCTTACGCGTCTGAAGAAATTTTGCGAGTGCTGCTGGTATTCATGGGCGTAGCAGCGTTCAGCCTGGTGGTACCGATCACCATCGCGCTCTTGGTGGTGCTCGGCTTTCTGATCTTGTCGTACCGCCAGACCATCAAGGCGTACCCCAGTGCCGGCGGCGCCTACATCGTGACCCGCGACAACTTCGGCATCATGCCCGCTCAGGTTGCCGGTGTGGCGTTGCTCACGGACTACATCTTGACGGTGTCAGTATCGGTTGCCGCCGGCTCCGATGCCTTGGCGTCGACGTTCCCGTCGCTATCGCCGTACACACTCTGGATCGCCATTGCGTTCATTGGCATCATTGCCTACGGCAACCTGCGCGGCGTGAAGGAGTCCGGCAAAGTATTTGCCGTCCCCACGTATTTCTTCATTGTCAACATGTTCGTTCTCATTGGCGTGGGTACCTACAAGGTGATTTTCTCGAGCTTGCCCAAGAGTTCCTCGTCGCTTCCTGGCATGGTAAAGCTGGGTAACCATCACAGCAGCGGCTTACTGATGGGCGCAACCGCTTGGGTGGCGCTCAAGGCATTTGGCTCGGGCGGCGCGGCCGTGACCGGTGTTGAGGCCATCTCCAACGGTGTGCCCGCCTTTCACGAACCGGCATGGAAAAACGCTCGAGAAACATTGGTGATAATGGGTGTGCTGCTCGGCATCATGTTCCTTGGTTTATCCATCTTCGCGGCCAGAGTGCACGCCACGCCGTACGAGTCGGGCACCCCAACTGTCATTAGTCAGGTTGCGAAATTCGTGTACGGCGGCGGCTTCGGCAACATCCTGTACTACTCGCTGAATGCCGGCACGATGCTCATCTTGGTGCTCGCCGCCAACACCAGCTTCGCCGACTTTCCCCGATTGGCCAGCTTCCACGCCGGCGACAATTTTATGCCCCGCCAGTTCATGGTGCGTGGCCACCGATTGGTGTTTTCCAACGGCATCATCTTCCTGGCCGGCGCCGGCATCGTGACCTTGTTGGCCACCGGCGGCAAAGTCAGTCGTTTGATTCCGTTGTATGCGATCGGCGTGTTCACCAGCTTCACGATGTCGCAAGCGGGCATGGCTAAGCACCACATCACCCACAAAGAGGCGGGCTGGAAAACTGGCCTTTTCATTAACGCCATGGGAGCGGTATTGAGCTTCGTGGTGCTGGTGATCGTGGCGAGCGTGAAATTCAAAGAAGGCGCCTGGGTGATCATGCTGCTGGTGCCAATCATGGTGGTCGGCCTGGTGCGCCTCAACAAAGCCTACGTCGCCGAAGACGCCGAACTGCACGAAGACGCTGCCAACTTGGCCCAGCTGGCCACCAAGCGTCGCCACACACTCATTGTGCTTGTCGACAACCTGGATGCCGCCGCGGCTCGTGCATTGCAATACGCCCGCACGATTCGGCCCGACGAATTGCGTGCGGTGCACTTCGACCTTGACCCCTGGAAAACCCAAACGTTGACGACGGCCTGGCAATCGCTCGGATTCTCGCGGTTCCCGCTCGACATCGTGGAATGCACCGACCGACGCATGCCACGAGCCGCACTCGAGATGGTGTCAGAGCTCTTGCTCGATGGCGAGACCGAAGTGAGTGTGCTGATCCCACGGCGCGAGTACACCAAGGGATGGCACAGGCTCTTGCACGACAATTCATCAGGCGGCATTATCGACACCTTGTCGCAACTCGCTCACTGTAATGTCACCGTGGTGCCCTATCACCTCGGTGCTGGCCACGAAATCATTGAACTTCCCACGATTGCGAAGGTGGGCACCCAGGCACCTGGTGTGCCCGACCAGCCCGAGGCGCCCATCGAATTGCGAGCTGATGGCACGCACAAAATTGGCCAAGTCGCCCTGCGTCGCCCGGCCACAGTTGTGGGCCGGGTGCGGGCCATGCGCATTCAACCGTGGGGTGGCAATCCCAGTTTGGAATGCACGCTGGCCGACGAGACCGGCATCATCACACTGGTATTCACCGGCCGTCGAGAGATACCCGGCGTGCGTCTGGGGACGGTCCTGAAGGCTCAGGGCACCGTGGCGAACTTGCACCACACCACGGGCATCATGAACCCCATCGTGGAGCTCCTCAGCGTGCCTGAGGCCGCACATTCGCCCAGCGAGCACTAGTCAGCCGACTGCTAGTCAGGTGATACGACGTCAGACGTGAATCGGTAGCCCATGCCGGGTTCGGTGATGAAGTACCGAGGTCGGCTGGGTTCAGGTTCGAGTTTTCTTCTTAGATGCGCCATGTGCACCCTGAGGTAGTTGGATTCATTCTCATAGCTTGGTCCCCACACTCTTTGGAGCAATTCCCGCTGCGTTACCAGCCGATCCGGATTGCGAGCCAACGCCTCCACGAGTCCCCATTCGATGGGCGTCAGGCGCACGTCGACGGCCTCGATCGTCACTCTCTTTTGGACGAAATCGATGCTGAAGTGTTGCGTCGTTGTCGAACTTGATTGCGATACCGGAGCTTGGCGTCGCAATGCGGAGCGCACCCGGGCGAGTAGTTCACCCATTGAAAATGGCTTGGTGACATAGTCGTCGGCCCCGGCATCCAGTGCCGCGATTTTGTCGCCATCACTTTCACGCACCGAGAGCACAACAATGGGAATTTGAGTCCAGACCCGCAAGCCTTCGATGACGTCGATGCCGTCGATGCCCGGCAGGCCAAGGTCGAGCACCACGAGGTCAGGCAGCCGGTCAGCGGCGATGATGAGCGCCTCTTCCCCAGTGCCCGCCAGCACCACCTCATAGTTGCGGGCTCGCAAATTTATTGACAGGGCCTTGCGAAGTTGCGGTTCGTCGTCAACGACCAAAATAAGAGTCATAGTGCGCCGGGTTCGTTGGTCGCGTGCGTTGCCGATGTGGCTATGTCAAACACCATCGTGCATCCGCCACCGGGAGTGTCCTCGACATGAAGGACGATGCCGACGGCATCCATGAACCCCTTCGAAAGCGC
>JAYWAI010000088.1:0-2515 GCA_043782545.1 Acidimicrobiia bacterium | reverse complement strand
ACAGCGGTCGGTAGTGCTCGGCCGCCCGATGCAGGGCCTAGGGCCCACAGCTTGTGAGTGGCGTCATGCACGATAGGCATGTTGAGCTTCGCGGCGGCTGCGGCGACGTCGACGCGGCCGTTGGCCACGAGGGCTCCGGGAGCTGGAACACACACCTCGCCGCGACACAGGCCTTGCGGTTTAGGTGACCAGCCGGTGCCGGCCTCGAAGGCGTCGGCGGTGATGTCGAGCGTGTCAAGAATCATGTGCTGACCGTACACCCGGTGCCATGGCGCCGCACGGTCGGAGTTGCTGCCGACGCGTTGCGGGGTTGACGCTACGCGTTGCGGCGTGAGGCCAGTGTTGGCGCTCCCGCGAACGCCTGAGCTCGAAGTAGCCAATCGCGGCCTATTGGCCCACTGGCAATCGCCGTGTCGTCGACGTGTCGGCGCTGGGTGACGACCAAGCAAAATTCCTCCATGGATCCACTCACGAGGTCGTGGGCCCCTTCTGGACCCGACACCCAAAGCTGACCAGTGGGCGATATCAGCTCGACGCGGACCGATTGGACAGGCGCGGCGAGCCGGTGAACTTTGTACGACCAACCACGCGTGCTGACCCCAAGCTGGGCAATGTGTTGTAGGCGATCAGTCGCCGGGCGATGGATGCCCGTCGCATCGGTGATGTCTTGACCGTGGGCCCACGTTTCCATGAGCCTGGCTGTCACGAACGATTTCGCCCCCATTGCTGGGCCGTACCATGGCACGCGCGTGGTCGGTAAAAGGTTGGCTATTGCCGCGATCAGGGAGGCCCGATTTTCGCGCCACGAGGCGAGCAGTTCGGGACTCGTCATAGTTCGAAACCGGCCGAGCATCTGGTAATCGCCGACTTCCGGATTGGCGGCAAACCGTTCCAACAGGTCGGTGACATGTGCGGCGAATTTGGGCGGGTCGTCTATCGCCAAGGCCGCAGTGGCGTCGAAGGCGCTGAGGTGAGCGATCTGGTCGGCAACAGCCCACCCGGGGCTGGCGGTAAGGCGTTGCCAGTCCTGTGGCGCCAGACCCGCAACGACATCGTCGAGCGCCGCGTGTTCGGCTACCAAGTCACGAGCAAGTTCGGTGAGTTCCATCGCTGACTGCTTTCTGGTGTATCCAAGTGACGCTCGCGAATGATATTGATACCGACGGGTTCAGTAGCGGTTGTGCGAGCGCGAAACCGCGCGTCGTGGCGGGAGCGGCATAGGGTGGCGCATCGTGGCCAAGTTGAGATTTCTCCCGCCGGAAACAACACCCGACAGCGGCGTGTTGATAGCCACTCGAGGCGTACGGGCATTCGTAGACGGGCTTGTGTCGACGGCTTTGGCCACCTACCTGGCATTGCTTGGTTTCAGCGGTACACGCATTGGTGTCATAACCACTGCGACCTTGCTGGGGTCTGGAGTGGTGACCGTTGCGGTTGGGCTCAAAGCCCATGCCATGAATCGACAGCGGCTCCTACAAATCGTGGCGCTCGTGATGATCCTCACCGGCGTAGGCTTCGCAACGCTCACGGCGTTTTGGCTGATTTTGGTGGTAGCGGTCATGGGTACCATGAACCCTTCAAGTGGTGACGTCAGCGTCTTTCTGCCCACCGAAAATGCTCTGCTGCCCGCGACCGTTAGTGACCGGTTTCGCACGGCATTGTATGGCCGATACGCGCTGGTGGGGTTTGTGATGGCGGCGCTTGGATCGCTAGCGGCGGCGATCCCGGCGCGGAGCGCGAAAGCACACTGGCTGGCACCGTTGACGTCGTACCGGCTCGTGTTTGTCATGTACGCGCTGGCCGGTCTCACGGTAATGTTGATGTACCGCAAATTGGCCTACGAGCCCCCAGCACCCACCGACGCCCGGCGCGTGGGGTTGCAGGAATCCAAAGCAATCGTGATTCGGATGGCTGCGTTATTTAGTTTGGATTCGCTCGGCGGCGGCTTCGTGGTGAGCACGTTGGTGATCGTCTGGTTGCACCGTCGATTTGATATGTCTCCAGCCTCCACCGCGGAGCTGTTTTTCGTTACCGGATTGCTTTCGGGCGTCTCAGCCCTGATAGCCGTGCGCATAGCGAACAAGATCGGCCTGGTGCGCACGATGGTGTTTACCCATTTGCCGGCCAACATGTTTTTGATGCTGGCACCGTTTATGCCCAACGTATCGCTGGCCGTGGTGTGTTTGGTGTGCCGCAGTTTTTTGAGCCAAATGGACGTGCCTGTTCGAAGCAGTTACGTGATGGCGGTCGTCACTCCTGCCGAACGGCCCGCCGCGGCGAGCCTCACGAATGTGCCGCGAAGTGTGGCATCCGCTTTGCCGCCGATCGCTGCTGGATGGATGCTGGATCATTCGAAATTTGGGTGGCCGCTGTTGATCGGCGGGGCACTCAAGGCAACCTATGACCTATTGCTGTTGGTGATGTTTCGACACGTCAGGCCTCCAGAAGAGCTGTAGGCCTGGCTACCCGGTGGCCAACAGCATGATGCCGCCGACCGCGCCAATGAGACCCGCGG
>JAYWAI010000087.1:0-2517 GCA_043782545.1 Acidimicrobiia bacterium | reverse complement strand
TTCTGGGGCGGTGTCGTTGTCGGTTGCTGATCGGCAGGTGTCGTCGTCTGGGCCGGTTGGCACATCAACCGCAACGGCGAGTGTTGCGGGTGTGGGTGTGTCGGTGACGGTCATTTTGCGGCCGTTGACGGTGACGTCGACGGATCGGTATTCCCATGGCGCGGTGTTGGACGTGTCGAACACTGTTGTTGAGCGTGCGATCGGTTTGCCGGGTGGTGTGTTGGTCACGAAACGTAGTGGTGGTGATGTGTGGTCGTATCCGAATGTTCATGGTGATGTTTCGGCGACTGCGAATGCGAGTGGTGTGAAGCAGGGTGCCACGATCAGTTATGACCCGTTTGGGCAGCCGTTGGGTGGTGTGGCGGACAATGTGAAAGGCAATGTTGATTCGGGTTGGGTTGGTTCGCGTTACAAGTTGGATGAACACGAAACAGGCTTGGTGCCACTCACGGAGATGGGTGCTCGTGTGTATAACCCGGCGACTGGCCGTTTCCTCCAAGTCGACCCGGTCGAAGGCGGCACCGCCAACGACTACGTCTACGTTCGTGACCCGGTCAACAGGTTCGACCTCAACGGGCTTGCTGAACATACCGATCTACTCTCGGCGTCTGACATGCGGGGCATGGGGTGCAAGAAGTTGTGGCGGTACATGAAAAGGCTTGTGAGTGAACTGAAATCCCGTGACGCAGATCGACGAGAGAACAAGAAGCGTTTTAAGAACGGAGATCGAGACGATCGCGGACATATTGAAAAATACGGCAGGGTCCAGGACAATTTGGCGCTAGCAAAAAAGATCTTTAACGAGTCGTGTACAAAGCCAGAAAGTGAGTGGAAGGAAATAAACAAATACATCGGGAAGAGGTCGATGGACAAACTCGGGCCGGGGCCACAACCTGACAATGGGGGATTCTGGAGCGCGTTTGGGAAGGTTGTCATGGGTGCCGCTGCGCTCACAGTGAATGCCGAGGATTCATTGGTGAACGCGTGAACAGGCGGCTCGGAAGCATCGCAGCTTGGCCTCTGATGGTTCGAAGTGCCGAGTTGTGGGCATCGGCAAAAAAACTCGGAACGCGAGTTAGTTGAATGCGTAGCTTTTTCAGATTTCGAGAGATTGACCGTCATTATCCGCGGCCAATGGCGCAAGAATTACGTGATCTGGGCACGGACTTTATGCATGACGACCGATGGGAACCGATTCGGGGGTACATGTTGAGCGCACCAATCGACGATGCCTGGAGCGTCCTGTTGGACGCCTTGTCGAATGTTCCGATTGAGGATCGGGGTGCACTGTGCGATTTCGGGGTCGTGATGTTGGAGTCGGTTTTGACCCGTTGCGAGACCCGGAAATTGATTTCACACTTGCGCGCGTCAGCGGGCGATCCGCGTGTGCATCGAGCGCTCTCATGCGTCTGGTATGCGTCGCGACCTCGGCGGCTGCGGCGAGCTATTGCTGAGCTCCAACCGCCCCGGGGGTCTATCGATGATGTCGGAAGTGATGCGTAGCGTGGAATTATTGATGCCATCGCAGGCGTGCTGGACACCGTTTGCGAAGAGGTCGTTCGTTGAGAAAAAATAGGAATAAAGCCATGCCGAACAATTCGGACGTTAGCCCGTCGACTGTGTGGGTTTGGCTGAGTGTTAATGGCATGGAATTAGATGTCGAGCGATTTTCAATCTTGTCAGGGTTGGCTCTGCGCCCAAGCGGGGCGACTGAAGTGTCACTTGCATGTTGGGTAGTGGTGTACGACGAGATGGTCCCAGCGTTGTGGCTAACTAGAGATACGATGGCCCGACTCGTATCGTTGCAGGCTGGCTTTGCTCTCGACGTCGCATTGGATGAGCCGCTGGCCGGACTGGTTTCGTGGCCAAATGTTGTCACGCTGCGCTCGACGCGCCGTGGTGAGCGTCGTATTTGATCGGGATCGCCGTCATGTTTGACTATGCCGGGTTGGCCGCTTGGCGGGCGCTTGCTACGCGGCGGCGTGGTTTTTGGTGATGATCGCGTGGCCGTCTTGGGCGAGTCGTTCGAGTGTGTCGATTGTTGGGCGTGTGCCGCCGGCTTCCATTCGAGCGATTGCTTATCGGGTGGTGCCCATCCGGTGGGCGAGTTCGGCTTGGGTGATTCCGGTTTCGGTACGGAGTCGATAGACGAGTTCACGAAATTCGGTGAGTCGTTCTTCGTCGGCGGTTGCATTTCTGCCCGTAGCGTCGTTGGGCCGAGTGAATCTACGCGGCGGCGTGGACTTCTAGGGTGAGGTGGTGTCCGGTGGTGGTGAGCATGTTGACGAGTTTGTCGATGCTGAAGAGGTCGGTCTTGCCACGGGTGAGGTCTGATGTTCGTGGTTTGGTGCCGACGATTTTTCTTTGGTGCGATGCCGGTTTGCGGTGTCGCTCGCGGATTGCTTCTTACGCGGCCGTGTGGTTTTTGGTGATGATGGCGTGGCCGTCTTTGACGAGTTTTGCGATGCTTCGATTTGTGGTCAGGTTTGTTCCGACGCCGACGATGAGTTGTTGGCC
>JAYWAI010000086.1:0-2519 GCA_043782545.1 Acidimicrobiia bacterium | reverse complement strand
GCAATGGCAGATTGAGCCCACTCCCACCGGGGCCACCATCACGCAGACGGCTCGCTTCCACCCTCGAGGCATCCTCGGCCGCGCCTATTGGATTGCGGTAGCGCCGTTTCATCGCTTCATATTCCCGGGACTGTTAGCCGGTATTTGCGACGACGCGGAACGGCTGCACGCCTTCGTGGAATCCCGCTAACGAGCTCACCGGCTCGACAGCGACTTCAGGCGACTATCGCTAGTTGTGGCGTGAATCAGCGTGGCGAGGCGGGCAACTGATGCCAGGAGTTGTGCCGGGCGTTGGGCGAGATCCAGAGTGTGGACAATGACCCGAATACCCGTGTTGCGCACGGAGTGAGCCGCTCCCAGTTCGTTGCCCTGCGCGTACACCAGGTGACCGGTGTCAAGCTGCAGAGCAGTGCAGTAGGCCAGCATTTGGTATAGTCGGCGTTCGGAAAGCCTGATGGCTTTTCTGCTTTGTATTTGGCATCCACCACCGCCCGAGGGCGGAGCAACAGGTCAAGCCACACGAGGTCTGGTCTGAGTACCACAATTCCGGCTTCGTCCATGGCGTGTCGAGATTGTAAGGCGCACTGTCCACCGATCGGAGCTAACGCATCGCCGAGGCAGCGGCACACGAAGCCTTCGAACACTTTGGTCATGTCGACGATGAAGCCGCGGATTTGCACGTCACCGATGGCCGAGCTGACACCCGTGGAACGCAAGATGAGTTCAGCCAACCAGAGCGCGAATCGATATCGCTCGTTGAGTCGAGTCGCAGCCCAGGTCGGCACGGTCCGACCGCCGGGCAGGGCCGAAATTTCACCGAAAACCAAATCCAAGCCGCGCAGCTGTCTCACCACCATTGGGTCGAGGCAGTGCAGCCGCAAGAGCGCTCGGGCAGCAGCGCGAAGGAGTTGATTCTCGACGATGTCGGTGGTGTAGTCGTCGTACCGCACGCACAGCGGCGGGGCTATACCGAAGGACGTTCTGAGTTGATCTGTCTCGCGGATTCGGCCTCGCAGCACGGCCGATGAATCGTCAATTTCTCTATACCCTTGGAGTAAACCAGCCTCGACAACTCGTTCGGCGTGACGAACGAAAGTGTGTGCCACCATCGACACCAAATCAAGATGCTCACCGACTCCCACCAGCCCCTCGCTCCAAGTGATCTTGACTGCGAAGCTTATCAAAAAGAGCAGTTGATCGATGGCTACTTTTGGTTCGATCCGAACGGTCACATCACCAATTCGAATCACGCCGACTTTGGTGAGTGGAGCTACTTCCCACACATCAGTCCGCAGGCGTACAGCACCGACAAGCTCGCTTGATCGAAGGCGCTCGCCAACCGCATCGGACAAAATGAACTCCTTCGCCCGATCACCTTCCCGAAGCGAAATCACAACGGCAGCATGGCAGCAAATGCAAACCGATTCTTGATCCGATGCCAGTTTGAATCGAGATGCCCGAACGCCGAAGTGGCCCACCATTCGCCCGCCGCACCCTCAGGCACCTCCAAATCTGGCATGCCTTCAAGCGCTCGGGTGACCGACAAAAACTGCCCAACGACCAAACGGTCATGAAACGGCATCCGCTCGCGAAGATCAAACCCGAGCGGGTCGTTGCAACACACAAACAGGACTCGCTCGCCGCGCCCCAAAGCCCGCGAAACCCACCTCACCGCCAGTCGAGTTTTGCCGGTGCCGGCAGAGCCGGTGACGATCACGCGGCGGTTGGCGTCAAGCCCTTCCAGCACCCCGACTTGGGTAGCGCAAACGGCATCAAGTTTCCGTCGAGCGCGCCGGGCATACAGCTCTGCGTCCCACGAGAATTCGGCATCGGGGCGCACAATCGACAGCAAATCGCGCAGCCCATCGCCACCATGTAGCTCACGTCGACGTGCGATAGCGGCGGCCACGACCGTCGCAGACGTTCACGCAACGCATAAGCATGCGTTTTTGCCTGACTCACCGGCTGGGGCACCAACGGCAAACCGTCACAACACCACTGCCCGGCCTTCACCGCCACCCGGTGACCCTTCACTTCGATGACCGCTATGCCGTCACGCTCATGAGCGATCACCACGTCCATCTGATAGTCACGATCGGCAGAAATCGCCACATCGGGCATCACCATCCAGCTGTCCGACAATTGCTCGCACAACGCCTCAACCACCAGCCGCTCGGCGTTACACAGCCTCGCCATTGAAAAGTTTTCTGGAATCAGAATTCCCATGCCCGAGTATGACCCACCTCGTCCGGTGAGACGCCGCGGCAACCATGGGCCAAACCCCGACCTCTAGGGCAGGTCTACAAAAGTTCGAGGGGAACTCGCATCACAATTAGGTTTTGTAGAGCCACAATGCATTCTGCACCTTGTGCCTCGTCAATAATTCGACCGCGAACAAGGCCACGCAGTGCGTGACCCACCTCAGCGTCGAGATGTGCCGGTGCCGCAAACGCCTCGTTTGGGCGCGTCAACAGTTCGAGCGACGCACCACCTTCGCCGAGGGAGCGAACCACGAGTGA
>JAYWAI010000085.1:0-2521 GCA_043782545.1 Acidimicrobiia bacterium | reverse complement strand
GATATCGAGCGTCCCGAAATGGAACGGTAAATCCACGGCGTGGCAGGCTCCGTGCGCCGCAGATTCCCACGAGAAACTGGCCCGCCACACGGGCAATCCACGGCGAGCGTGACTGCGAGCCAGAAGCCATGCGGGCATCTGTAAATCGATATCGGCTACGGCGGTCACGAGGTCGTCGCCGCACGCTGTCAGGCCGCGTGACACGCCTTCGGCATCGATGCCGAGCGGCTGCGCCTTGGGAGTCAACATGGCGAGCGCGTAGTGGCGAGGAATGCCAGCGACCATATTGCGGAACAGTTCCATCTCATGCGCCGTGGTGCACACGACGAGACGAACGGGGGCCATGGCATCAGTGGCGATGGCATTGACCGGCGAGATCGGCACCACGTCGCCGTCCACCCACGGATGAAAGGGCATCATGCCAGCGGTCGGCATCAGGTCGCCCAGAGCAGTCGATTGAAGATCCAGAATGGCGTCGGCCGGGCAATCGAGCAGAGCGGCGGCGGTATCGACCCCGGCGAGTTCAAGAACCCGGGTAGCCACAGCGGTGGCGACGTCGGCAGTCTGCGTGGTAGTGGGCGACCCGCTCAACACGATCGCACCCTGCACTGCAAACGTTGGGTCGCACATCAGGTGAATGATCGCTCCCGCTCCGGCTGATTCGCCCATCACTGTGATGCGGCTCGGGTCGCCACCGAACGCGGCGATATTGTCACGCACCCAAGCCAACCCAGCCAAGAGGTCCCGCAGCCCCAAATTTGATGGCACGCCGGGGGCGTTCAAGAATCCCAACAAGCCCAGCCGATAATTGAGGCCAACCACAACCACGTCGCCGTCAGCGGCCAAATGACGGCCAGAGTACGTATCGAGGCCCGCCCCGCCGACGCGAAAACTGCCGCCCGGAATCCATACCAACACAGGGCGATGGTATATGCCAACCGGCGCCCAAATCTCGGCGGTCAAACAGTCTTCAGTGGTGGCGGCGGGTGACATGTCGGGCACTAGATCGAGCCCGTCGCTGCGTTGCACCGGAGCGGCACCTGGCTGGGTGCAGTCTCGGTCGCCATCCCACGTTGCATGAGGCTGGGGCAGCCCGAATCGCCTTGCCGAGGCGTAGGGCACGCCGCCAAAATGTCGCACCTCGAGGCTGTGATTGCCGCCCCTTACGACGCGGCCCTGTACGGCTCCGCAGGGTGTGTGAACGATCGTCATCAGAACGCATCCGGATCGTTTTGGACCGCAACAGGGATGTTGTGATCGAACAGATGTGAGGCGTTCGCCCACGTGATTTTGCGAGTCTCATCGCGGGACAAACCGCTGAGTTCGTGGCGCAAAGTTTCTTGGGTGTGGGGCCATGTGGAGTCGCAATGGGGGTAGTCGGATTCGACCAAAATGTTTTCGACCCCGATCACGTCGCGTTGCAAAAACGCCGAGGGATCGTCGATGGCACAAAACCAGAAATTGCGGCGGAACGTGTCGGCCGGGCTTATGGCAATGTCATTCCATGTGCCGTACATGGTGTCGTAGTGGCGTACGTGTTCGAGGCGATCGATCAGCCCGGCCACCCAACCAATACCGCCTTCAGACAAGCAGATGCGCAGGTCGGGAAAACGTACCGGCAACATCGAGTACAGCCAATCAACGGCCGCAAACATGGCATAGCCAAAGAACAACACGCCAATCGTGTCGGCGGGAGCATCGGGTGCCGTAGCTGGCGACGTCGACGATGATCCAACGTGCAGACACACCACAGTGCCCGTCTCTGCGCAGGCCTTCATGAGCGGATCCCAGTAGCCAGTGTGCAACGACGGGAGGCCAAGCAGATGAGGTGCTTCGGAAAACGTGATGGCTTTAAAGTCGCGCTCTGCGTTGCGCCGCACTTCGGCCGCGGCCACGATCGGGTCAAGCAAATACGGCAACTGCATGGGGATCATTCGGCCCGGCGCGTAGGCCGCCCATTCTTCGATCATCCAGTCATTCCAGGCCCGCACGGTGGCGAGTGCCATCTCTGGATCAGCGGCTAATTGCTGCAACCGTTGGCCAGCAAACCCAGGCAAAAACGAAGGGAAGCACACAGAGGAATACACGCCATTGAGATCCATATCGGCAATGCGGGCCTTGATATCCCACGCACCGCGACGCATCTCGTCAAACCGGGTGGGCTCAAATGAATACTCGTTGACGGGGCGTCCAACCACCGCGTTGAAGCCCACATTGGGCAACTCGTGACCTTCAAAAACCCACGCCTCCGTGCCGTCTGCGCGGGTCACGATTCGTGGGCCGCGCTCAGCGAGATGCTTGGGCAGTCGACCCTCAAACGCATGGGCTGGTTCCACAATGTGATCGTCAACCGAGATCACAGTGAAGTGCCGTTTGGCTCGCGGTGGGTCGGGCAGAAACGTGACTTTGCCGGCTTCGGCAATAGTGAAATCGCGGCGCGACTGTAAGTCGTCGAGTGAAATGCTCATAGGTCAAGTACCTCAGGATTGGTGGCGATCAGTTGGCGAATGGCGCCGTGCCA
>JAYWAI010000084.1:0-6649 GCA_043782545.1 Acidimicrobiia bacterium | reverse complement strand
TGGTGAAATGGGTGGCGAGAGCACTAAGGGAGTTGCCTTGCAACGGATGTGCCAGCACATTTCAGCGCGACGCGGGGGCGCTGATTCGTGAGGTTGGGACGTGTGTGGTGTCAACTGACCCGCCGTATTACGACAATATTTCGTACGCCGATTTGTCGGACTTCTTCTATGTTTGGCTTCGTCGCAATCTCAAGTCGGTGTGGCCTGATGAGTGCGCCACGTTGTTGACACCTAAGGCTGAGGAGCTGATCGCGAATCAATACCGGGCGGGCTCCATGCGATTGGCGCATGAGCATTTTGAGTCGGGGATGCATGCCGTGTTTGCCGAAGCAGCTCGCCATGCTGACCGTCGGTATCCGGCCACGATCTTCTACGCGTTTAAGGCAACCGAGTCGAATGATGACGGCGTTACCTCGACTGGTTGGGAAACGTTTTTGTCGGGTTTGCTTGAGGCCGGGTATGCGATAACAGCGACGTGGCCGATGCGCACCGAGCTAGCCAATCGCATGATTGCGTCGAGCACAAACGCGTTGGCGTCGTCGATTGTGTTGGCGTGCCGGCCACGTGAGGTGTTGGCATCGATGGCCACTCGTCGCGAGTTCGTTGGGGCGTTACGGGCCGAGTTGGAGCCAGCGGTGCGTCTGTTGCAGGAGCAAAATATTGCTCCGGTCGACCTGGCTCAATCGGCGATCGGGCCCGGTATCGCAATTTTCTCGCGTTACGCGAAAGTGGTTGAGGCTGATGGAAGTTCGATGTCGGTGCGGGCGGCGTTGGGTTTGATCAACAGCATGTTGGCTGAAGTGCTCAGCGGCGAGGAGTCAGAATTTGATGCTGATACTCGCTTTGCATTGACGTGGTTCGAGCAGTTCTGTCACGATCCGGGGCCCTTTGGTGACGCCAATCAGCTTGCTCAGGCGAAGAACACATCAGTGGAGGGTGTCGCCCAGTCAGGGGTGGCGGCGAGCCGTGATGGCAAGGTGCGTTTGGTGCGCCGCGATGAGTTGTCGGCTGATTGGGATCCTGCGGCTGATGCGCATCTCACGGTGTGGGAATCGACGCAGCATCTCATTCGTGCGCTTGACGCGTCGGAAACTGAAGCAGCGAGGCTTTTGGCCAGGTTGGGTGTTGGCCTTGGTGAGCAGGCCCGTCAGTTGGCCTATTTGCTGTATGGGATTTGTGACAAAAACAGGTGGGCCGAAGAGGCGGGTATGTACAACATGTTGGTGACAGCCTGGCCAGAAATCAGCCGGCTGGCGACGGCCAGGCCCGAGACCGTGCCGGCCACAGCAACCGACGCGGGGAGTCTTTTCTAATGGCGACTACGAATGCTGAGCGTGTGGATCAGGGCCTGAAAGCGCTCGGGGCGGGTTTGCGCCCGGTGTGTGAAGCAGTGTGGCAGAGCCGGCTTGGCGACGACTGGCTGGCATTGATTCATGCTCGTGATCGCAACGCGATCGGCGCACCTGATGCCAACGATTTGTCGTTTTTGTTGAAGGGTATCCACAACACGTGGCAGGAGATGTGGGCGCAGCGCCTGGGGCAAGCCGAACGGAATTTTCTCGGCGAGGCCCGCGATTGGCGCAACAAATGGGCGCATCAGGCGGCGTTTTCCAGCGACGATACGTCTCGAATGCTTGATACTGCCGAGCGCTTGTTGGTGGCGTTCAACGCAGTCGATCAAGCGAAGATTGTTCAGAAATTGCGTAAGGATTTAAACCGGCTGGCGATCGAAGAAGCGAGTCGATCTGAGCATCGCAAAAATATCGCCCGGTCGACTGACGGCACGCCTGCCGTGGGGCTGGTGCCTTGGCGTGATTTGATTACGCCGCACGCCGACGTGGCGAGTGGTCGTTTTCAGCAGGCCGAGTATGCCGCTGATTTGTGGCAAGTGGCCAATGGAGAAGCCGATGAGTCGTATCTCGACCCGGTGGCGTTTTTTGGGCGCACCTATTTGACTGCTGGGTTAAGTCATCTTTTGGTGAATGCGGCTACGAGGCTCAGCGGGCAAGGCGGCGACCCTGTTGTTGACCTACAGACCAACTTTGGCGGTGGCAAGACGCACTCGATGATTGCGCTGTATCACTTGGCTTCTGGGCGACCCGCGTCGGAGCTTGCTGGTCTGGAAGACCTGCTGTTGAGCAACGGGTTGGCCTTGCCCACATCGATTCGCAGGGCCGTGGTTGTTGGTACGGCATTGTCGGCGGCGTCGCCCGATGTGAAGCCGGACGGCACTCGCGTGCATACCATTTGGGGCCAAATCGCCTATCAACTAGCCGGGGTGGCGGGCTACAAACTGCTCGAAGCGGAAGATGTAGCGGCGCTCAACCCAGGTGGGAAACTTGTTGATCTGTTTCGTTTGGCGGGCCCATCGATCGTGCTCATCGACGAGTGGGTGGCATACGCCCGCCAGCTCCCCACATCGCCTACTGAAAGAGCGGTAGCGGGCGGCCAATTTGATACGCAATTTACCTTTGCACAGGCATTGACGGAAGCAGCTAAGGCAGTGCCCAACGTGGTGGTGTTGGTGTCGATTCCGGCGAGTGATATCGAGGTCGGGGGCCAAGCCGGCAAGCAAGCGTTGGCCCAACTGTCAAACGTGGTGCATCGCACCTCTTCGGCGTGGAAACCCGCCGACGACGACGAAAGTTTCGAGATCGTGCGCCGCCGCCTTTTCGAACCAATGACAGCAGAAAACGCTCGCACCCGCGATGGTGTGATCCGAGCGTTTACCGACTTCTATCTCGTCAACCAGGCCGAGTTGCCCAGCGCCGTGCGTGAACTCGACTACCGACGGAGAATGGAGCTTTCGTACCCAATTCACCCCGAACTATTTGATCGGCTGTACAAAGACTGGTCGACATTGGATCGCTTTCAACGGACACGTGGCGTACTTCGTCTCATGGCCAACGTGGTGTCGACGTTGTGGGAGCGCGGTGACACCAACCTGTTGATCATGCCGGGCATGGTGCCACTCGACGAACAACGCGTATCAAGCGAATTAGCTTCATATACCGGCCAAGAGTGGGACCCAATCATCAAAGCGGATATCGATGGCGGGTTTTCGTTGCCGGTACGCATCGATGCCGACAACGCGAGTTCGCTCGGTCGTGTGTCGGCAACCCGGCGAGTGGCCCGCGCCGTGTTTATGGCGTCGGCGCCTCGCGAGGAAGGCCGACGCGGCGTCGACATGAAAAACATCATGCTGGGCGTCGTGCAGCCAGGCGAACGAATCGGGCCTTTCGCCGACGCTCTACGCCGCCTCTCGAGCGAAGCAACATACCTCTACGTGGACGGCTCGCAATATTGGTATTCCGTGCGAGCAAACATCAGCCGTATGGCAAACGACCGGGCGCTATCAAACGTGACCGACGACAACGCTGACGACGAAGTTAAACGGCGATTGACCGTACGTGGCGCAGCCGGGCCGTTCGTGGCCCTGCACCCGTTTCCCGATGGGCCAGGCGACGTTGTCGACGACGACGACGGGGTGCATCTCGTGCTGCTGGGTGCCCACGACTCCCACGTCAACAACGCTTCGGAGTCGCCCGCAATCACCAAAGCCGGGCAAATCCTCGCCCAACGAAGTGCTGGCCCGCGACTCAATCGAAATTTGCTCGTGTTTTGTGCTCCGTCGCAAACACCGTTGGCCGGGCTTCGGCAAGTCACTCGGCAGTATTTGGCATGGAAGTCGATTGAGCACGATTTCGAAAACCGAGGACTCGAACTCACCAACGCCGATCAAGCCCAAATGAGATCGAGGCTCGCTGAAACCGACAATGCGACCACAAGCCAAATAGCTGAGGCGTACATCCACATTCTGGTTCCTTCGCAGATGCCCGGCACACGCGAGATCGAATGGAAACAGCTCAAGCCCAGCGGATCAGGGTCACTGGCCGGACGGGTCGCCCGCCGACTCGAATCAGACGAACTGCTGGTGACTGGATACTCCGGCGTGCGAGTAGCAATGGATCTCAACCGCATCCCACTCTGGAGTCAACGAGGCGACATTTCAGTTGAAGAGCTTTGGAAACGGTATTGCCAATTTCCGTACCTACCCCGGCTTTCGTCATTTGCCGTGCTGGCCAACGCAGTCGCCAACGGGGCGACATTGCCCCAGGCGGACACCTTCTCATATGCCCACGGCCACGACGGACAACGTTGGATGGGGCTTGGCTCAATCGCCAATGGGTCGGTGGCGCGCTCCGGTTTGCTCGTGAAATACGACCTGGCTGTAGCTCAAGAAACTCACGAAACTCACGAGGCCGAACAACTCCGCATCGAGCACGCCGCTGATTCGTCACAGGGCAACCCGACAGGCACTGGCTCTGGCGGCTCTGGGGCCGGGCCTGGCACAGGGCCGGGCTCGATCGGTTCGGAAGTGGTGCCAAGCCGCCGCCCCAACGACGTTGTGGCCACCGGGACCGGCGAAATCGAAGCACCAACGCGGGTGTATTCCTTGTACACGATCGACGCAGTTCGCGGCGTCCGCCAAGTTGCCGACATACTCGAAAACATCGTGACCCAGCTCGCCAGCGCTCCTGGCGCCATGATCAACATCACACTCGAAATCAATGGCACAGCATCAGGATTCAACGATCACGTCCAACGCACCGTGAAGGAAAATGCAAAACAGCTCAACGCAAAATCCACGGAATTCGACTAGATGAGCATGAATACGCGCTTTTGCTCTCTACCGCTAACGGCGTCGCCGTGACACCCGAACAACAACATGCCAAGTGGAGTAAAGACCTTGACCGCATCAAAGACGACCTGATTTTACTCAATCATGACCGCAATATTTGGCGCGAAGTGACCACTGCTCTGTCGTCGAAAAGCGAAACCGAACATACCTTCGCGGCGCACTACACCAAGATGTATGTACACAGCGCGACGAGCGCGGTGCGCCGACTCGCCGACCCACTCGGACGCCCTGAAACCGTTTCAATCTCCTCGTGGTTATAGGCGATCTCAAAAAGCTCAAGGCGACGGTCGCGCCCGTAACAAAATTCGTAAATGGAACTGTCGCTCATATCGATAGCCGAGAGATGAAAGACACCACCACGCTCTCGAAGCTCAGCGCTGCTATCGACCTGCTCGGCGAATTCTTCAAGCGCTACCAGTGTCTCTTGACAGGTTCACATCAATGGGCCCTCGAGCCAGTCATCCAAGGCGATTGGCAAGCCCCGTTTCGGCAACCCCTATTTGCTCCACGGCCCAAATAGGCGTCGAAACCGATACATCAGCCCAGCTACGCCAAACCGAGGCGGGCGGCCAACGCCGAAGGCCACACGAGCGTCAAGCCAGCCGTCTGAAAATATTCCGGAATCGAGACTCCCACGCTCGGGTATGGCTCAGCTACGGCCCTACGCCTCAGCGGGCCAACGCCAGAGTTGCCGAGCCCGGAGAGTCAGAGCGTCCCTGTCTCGACGTAGCGCAGGTCGGCAAACCGCGCTAGGCCGCCGGACAGGGCGTCGGCACGAACGACTTTGACGCCAATCTGTCGGCAATGAAGGACTCGATGTCGTCCTTGGCTTTCAGGATCACGCTCACATGCGTTTCGCCCGGATACGTCTTACGCAACACCGCGGTGCCACCCGTCTTACATTCACGGTTGAAATACAGCTGCGAACCGATAACGGGAATTTGCTCGTCGTTTTCACCGTGGTACACGAAAATCGGCACGCTGGTCGACACGTTTCCAGGGGTATTTTTTTCGAGGTACGTGGCCCAAGGCTCTGATGTCGCCGGGTCAACTTTCAAGTAGTCGTCGGCGTGCTTTCCGCGTACAAGATCGTGAACTTCGCCACACGTCGTCTCAGCCAACTTCTCGGCCTCGAGCCCCTTGGCGGTGAGCACTTGCGACAAGTCAACATCGGGATACGCAGCATGAAAACCCGCCGCGGCCTGAAAGATGTAACCAAAAAACGGACTCGTACGTAGTGCTGCCGCTAACAGTTTCAACTCAACAGCGGGAGCGCCGGCCACCGACCCAACAACGCCAGCATCGGGCGCATAGGTGGGTGCCAACTCGGCGGCAAACAGCGCCGCGCCGCCGCCTTGCGAGTGGCCCCACACCACCGATTTACCCGTCGTGCCAGTGTACGTACGGGCGGCTCGGATGGCGTCGAGCACGCCGCGCCCTTCACTGATACCAACCACATACGGGTGAACGCCAGGCGTTCCCGAGCCTTCGTAATCGGTCGCGACGACAATGAAACCCTTGGCCAAAAACTCTTGCGCCACCGTGTCAGCTTCGCCCTTGCCCTCGGTTTTGGAAGGCGCGCACACGTCACCAAGCCCTGTCGTGCCGTGCGCATACGAAATAATCGGGGCGTCGGGCCTGACGTCCTTGGGTACCCACAAAAGACCCGACACCGGAATGTCTTTGTCGGCAATTGACTGCGAGTGATAGAGCACCTTGAATCCAAAGGCCCCCACGGGCGAACCCACCAGCGGGCTCATCCAGATGAGGTCGCCCGGCTTGCCCGCAGGCATGGGCGATGGTGTGTAAAACGCATCACCATCCGGGCCGGCTTGCACCTTGTCGCCTTCAGCGATCGTCGTCGAACTCGTCGGCACCACGTTGGTGGCCGACGTTGTGCTGGCAACAGTCGTTGACGTGGCAGCCGCAGTAGTCGTCGTCGTGCCA
>JAYWAI010000083.1:0-6656 GCA_043782545.1 Acidimicrobiia bacterium | reverse complement strand
GGTGCCCCATCAAAACGCACCCACACATCAAGACTCGGTGGCCCAACGGCATCGGGGTCGGCGATGTCGATGCCGCCGTCGATGCGAACTTGCCACTGGCCGTCAGCCAACCCATCGGTCGGCGCGTTCATGAGCGGCGCGGCATCGGCGTGGCGAATATGGTCGGGCTCATCGGCCGTCAACAACACCATGACCTGCGCGCATACCCGACCGGCCTGACTCAGTTTCACCGACGCGCTGGCGAAGGCTCTCCCGGCTTGAATGGGCTCGACGGAGATTTCGATGGGGAGTTCGATCGTGGCCGCTCGAGCAAAAATTGTGTGAACGGTCTTCACCAGTTTGGCCTCGTGCCCCAACGTGGCGGCCACGATAGCTTGACCGATCAGTTGCCCACCCGACACCACGCCGTGCCCCATATCGGCGTGCCCGGCCCGGTACTCATTGTCGCCGACTCGATCCAATTGCAACGATGCGAGCACGCCCGCAGTACTGGTCACGACGATCGTGACGAACGGTTGCGCGGCACGGCACTAAAGGCCACGTCGCGATCCATACTCATTTCGCGAGGCATACCCAGCACTCTTTCGCTGACCACGTTGCGGGCCATCTCGGTGGTGCCGCCGCCGATCGAACCGGCTTGACGCATCAAGAAATCGGTGCCCGCGTCGGTCACGGTGCCATCTTCGTCACTCCATACTCCAGCGAATGGGCCCACAAGTTCAAGGGTGATAGTCGTCGTACGAGTGACGACCATCGACGAAAACAGGCGACCCACAGCGGAGCTTTGATCGGACATTGTTTTGCCTCGAACCCCATCGCCAATGCGACCCTCCAGCGCGTGGCGGACATGGCCGAGCATGTGCGATTCTCCAATGAGCTCGAGCGCCGCGGGGTCGTCTCCCCGTCCGGCATCTTGAGCAATTTTCACGAGTGATGTTCCGACGGAGGGCCCGAACCCGCTTCCCGTCGGGATCATTGTGTACGGCGAGTTGAACATCATTCGTTCGTGAAACATCCACCGAGTCCCCACCGTCCAACCATCATCGACGCCCCCTATCCGGTCAGCATCGGGCACCCGCACATCAGTCATGAATTCTTGACAAAACTCGCGGTTGCCGTTGAGCATTTCGATCCGATGCACTTCGATGCCCGGCTGATGAAGCGGGAGCATGAAGACGGTCAGGCCGCGATGCTTTTGCACGTCCCAATTTGTACGGGCCAGGCACAGCGCCCAGTCGCTCCACCAGGCGCCGGTAGTCCAAATTTTTGACCCGTTGAGCACCCACTCGTCGCCGTCGCGCATCGCCGTGGTAAGTGCGCCAGCCACATCAGAGCCGCCGCTGGGCTCCGAGAGAAACTGCATCCAAATTTCTTCGCCCTTCAGAATGGCCGGGATATGACGAAGCTTCTGTTCCTCGGTGCCGAAATCCATGAGCACGCCGGTGCAAGGCGTAAACGTCGGCGATTGCAAACGTGAGGGGTATTCATAACCCGACATTTCCTCACGCATGGCCAACTGATGAGCCAGCGTAAGACCCTGACCGCCGTATTCGCGAGGGATACAAATTCCGGCAAATCCGGCATCGAAGAGCTTGCGCTGAACAGCACGCTCCCTGGCGACCGCTTCGAGTTCTTGTTCATCGGTGAGTTCGTTTCGCAACGACCGAATGCTTGGCGGCACATTGTTCAGGTTGGCCGGTATCCAGGCTTTGGCCCGGGCCCGGAACTCCTCAACTGTTTCTGTGACTAGTTCGCTCACGCTGCCGCCTCGTTGTCGCGTGCGATTGCGCCGAGGCGCACGTTGTGTTGAGCGGGCGTGCCAAACAATGAGCGGTTAAGTGTGTGTCGTCGCAAAAACAGATGTATGTCGTGTTCGTAGGTCACTCCAAGCCCGCCGTGCAATTGCACGCAATCTTGGAGAAGTTCCGAGCCGTATTGCCCCGCGAACGACTTCGCCGCGCTGGCCAATTCGCCACCGTGCACGGCACCAGAACCAACCGCGAGCGCCGCCTCATCGACGATGGCGTGGGATGCTTCGAGCCACGCTTTCATATCGGCGTAGCGATGTTTGAGTGCCTGGTACGACGCCAGTGGGCGTCCAAATGAGTAGCGATCGAAAGCCCATTCGACGGTGATATCAAACGCTTGTTGCATTGCGCCGACTGACTCTGCTGTGCTCAACACCAACGCTTGATTGAGTTGACGTTCAAACGCCGCGGCGGCTGCGCCAGCCTCGCCCACGAGTGCGCTCGACGACATGCGCACATTGTCAAATGCGACGGCGGAAAATCGTCGAGTGAGATCCACAGAGTGCATTGCCGTCACGGCGACACCTAGTGTGTTCACGGGCACCAAAGCTTGGGACACGCCGGCCCCGGCGCGACCGGTGACGAGCACATAGTCGGCCACACCGCCAGACTCGACTGCTCGTTTGGTGCCGTTGATCACGATGTTGTCGCCGTCGCTGTCAATGGTCACACCCAATCGACCAAACTCGGCAAACGGCAAGCCTTCTGCCACGCCCCACGACGCAATCGCTGTCCCGGCCAGGATGCTCCCCAACGCGTCCTCGTGGCCGCCGGCCCCGCTGAGTGCTCCGGCCACGATCGCGCTCGAGACCAATGGTCCCGGCGCGGCGTGAGTGCCAAATTCGTGAGCTACCAGCGTGAGGTCGGCCAACCCATTACCGGTGATGCTCCCGCCGCCAGCGGCCTCGCTCACGAGCAACGCCGTCCAGCCGAGCTCTGCGCCCTTGCGCCAGTAGTCGCGGTCGAATCCCACCAGATCGTCTCGCAAGGTACGCAATCGCGCCGGCGGTACGAACTCGGTCAAGAACTTTGCCGTCGTTTCTCGGAAGAATTCTTCCTCATCATTGCGACTCGTTTTCAAGCTACGGATCCTCTCAGTGATGACGAGTTGGACGCTCGATCAATTTATGGACACATACTTAGTCGATTCGGCCCGAAAGTGTCGCCGCGCCCTCTACTTGTGGAATTTCTCCCGATCGCCTTCACGGCGGCGCGAGCCTTCGAGCCCGCTCGGCGTCACCCGCTCGCGGCACGCCCCACGCGCCGAACCCACCCGCCACAACTGGACCTGGCGCGGGCTTATTATACGAAGGGCCTCCCTATTGGGAGGCCCTTCAAACACTTTGAGCTGGAGTTTTGTGGTGGGCGATACAGGACTCGAACCTGTGACCTCTGCCGTGTGAAGGCGATATGGAACGATTGTGGACGCTAGGGAATTTCTGAAATCTGCTCTTTACCAGGACCTTTCTGTCTTTCTAGATAGCTCTAGTCTTTCCAATATTGCACAGCGCGCGGACTTGACGCGGACTCAACCGGCATTCTGTGGACTTAAGAGAGTAGGTTTGCCGCCATGGCATCGATTAGGAAGCGGAGCCTTGCCAACGGAAAAACTGCGTACCTCGTCCGTTTCCGAGGACCCGACGGCACCGAACGCTCAAAGCAGTTCAGACGGAAACGGGACGCCGACAATTACGCCAACCTGATTGAGATTGATCGAACCCAGGGAATCGTTCTGGATCCTCGGCTTGGCCGCACCACGTTGGCCGAGTGGTACGAAAAGTGGTGGCCCACCGTCACCGATCTTCGTCCGTCGACCGCTGTTCGAGACAACCAGTATTTCGTGACGCACGTCATCCCGACATTTGGCACCTCTCCTATTGCTCGCATTGATCGAACGGCGCTTCGAGTATGGGTGGCGATGTTGCACCGGCCTAAAGCTTTGGGTGGTAAGGGGCTCGCTCCGGCAACCGTGCATAAAATCGTCCAGGTTTTCAACAAGGCACTACGAGCCGCTGAAGAGGACCGCCTCATTGGCATCAATCCGATCGAACGACTTGCGTTGCCCAAAATCGAACGCGATGAAATGCGGTTTCTTACCAATGATGAAATCTGGAAACTTGCCGATGAAATCGACCCGAGGTACCGAGCTGTTGTGCTGCTGGGCGGATTCGGCGGCCTTCGGCTCGGCGAGATGCTCGGGCTGCACTGGCGCAACGTCAACTTGACCACACGCGAAGTCCTCATCACAGAAACGTTGATAGACCTTCGTGGGCATTTGTCGTTCGGCCCTCCAAAAACTCGAGCGGCAATCCGAACAGTCTCTATACCAAAATTCATCTGCGACGAGCTCGAGAAGATCGGCGACGCCCCAATCGACAAAAGTTCTCTCGTGTTGCGGTCGCCTACCGGAGCAACGTTGCGCGCAAGCCTGTTCCGACGAAGGTTTTGGACGCCAGCAATCACCAAAGCTGGACTTGCGCCGTTGCGGATACATGATCTTCGCCACTCGGCCGTTTCATTGTGGATCGCGGCAGGGGCTAACCCGAAGCAAGTCGCAGTGAGGGCAGGTCATTCAAGCATTGCGGTGGTGTTCGACCGATACGGCCACCTGTACCCCAAGCACGACACCGAATTGCTCAACAACCTCGAACGACTCGCGCCGAACCCTACTGCCTAAAAGCCCCACCGCGACATGAGCTCACGGTCAACGGCCGAAAAACCCTCGACGGTGGCCACGGAACGTCGGCGATCACACATCCATCAAGTCGAACCCGATATGTAGTTCCCGACACGCCAAACTCAGCAGAGCCGATTCGGTGGATACGGCGATTCGAGCGTCGAGCAAAACCGCGGCCGCAATCCCTTCAGCGTTCAAGAAATTGAGCGGTCTAGAAACGCGTATGACCTGCATCACCGGTACCAGCGTCCGCAGGCTCAAAAGCCCAAATTGGGCAGGTAGATCATCTAGTGCCTGGCGGACACTGCGGCGACTCGATTCTGGCAAGACCGAAAACCGACCCGACAGGGCACCGCTGTCGGAACCCGAAGCCACGGCACGGCCGAGCCGGTAGTACCACGAGCCGGTGGTAAACACCTGACCAGTTGTCAATTCGTCGACCAGGACTCGTGGTGCCGTGCCGCTCAACAACGCCAAGAGCAATTGATCATCGACGACAACCATCGGGCGCTATTGCACGGCTAAATCTGGATCGGTTGAGCCGATCTCGGCAAGTGCCCGTTTATATCCCCCGCCACGACGCCAGTCCACAACGATCGCACGAGCCTCCAGCGGAAAAGGAGACACAAATTCGCCGATGACAGAAGGGCGCAACTCACCAGCAGCAGCGGCTCGCTTACGAATTCGGCTAACTACTAGCGCCAATTCAGGATCCAAACGCTGTTGCAATGACATATCGAAAGATTACATCACGTCCTGACCCTGACGCTCCGGAAGCAGGACGATCGTTTGGTGTTTCGTCGGCTCAACCACAAGCGCCAGTTTGCGACAATTTGAGGGGGTCAAGAATCGACAAAGACTTGCACCTTCCGCACCGAGGCACCCGGTGTCACGTCTGTCTGGTGAAAAGTTGGTCGCGATTGGCGCAAGCGACATGACACCGATGACGCCGGCTGAGCACCCCTTCAAGTGAAGGTGCAAGTCTTTGACGATTCTTGACACGCTTTGCGCCACTCAGAGTGCTTCTTAAACTGCCACTCCCAGTCCAGCTAGTCAGCGCAACCGACTATCCATGACACGAAGATGACTTCAACCAGTAGCACGTGGCCCAGAAATGACGACTGACGGCCCGTAGAAGGCAGCGAGCCATCAAAAGGTGTGAGGGGCACCCTTGCCTCGGGTTGGCTCAAACCAGGACGTCTCAGGGCCGTTACGCGCCGCTGCAGCACACGCCACTCGGCATCTGCACGACAGCGTCGGCTCGACCGTATTCCTCGAATTCGTCGACGAGGAGCAGTACTTCGGTGATGGTAGACAGCGGTTGTTAGCTCAACCGAGTGGCTGACCGAGTACCGAGCCGAGTGTTCGGTGAAGTGTGACCCGACGTTTGCGAAGAATTTACCCGGGAACGACTGGTGCGACCACGAGCATTTGATGACCGACACAGAGCAGCGCAGATACAAAGCTAAAAGTCCAAGTCCGCGCAAAGCGTCGAAAGAGTCGAAATCGCGCGGACTTGACGCGGACTTGAAAGGCAGAAGACCTCCCGAGTGGGAGGCCTTCAAGTACTCTGAGCTGGCATTTTGTGGTGGGCGATACAGGACTCGAACCTGTGACCTCTGCCGTGTGAAGGCAGCGCTCTAACCAACTGAGCTAATCGCCCCGATGCGCAACAAGCTCATGGCGATCAGCCGGTGGGCCCGTCACCCGCTGGGAAACGTCGGCGAATCCTAGCGCGCCGCCCTGGGCGCGCTGCGAAATTGCCAACGTAGAGAACACGCCGGCGGGGCCCTGGGCTGGTTTCACGACGTAGCGCAGCCCCCGAACAACTAGCCCACCATGCGGCCCGGCCAACGGGGCGAGCTCGTCACCCGGATAGGCGTGCATTGACACGCGAGAGAATTTCGCTAAACCTCGGGCCACTCCGGGCACCAGAACTGGCCCATCGCTTCGACGTTGCAACGCACGCGCCGGAAACAAGATTGGCAGCGGAATCCGTCCAATATCAGCAGTCACTGATAGCGACCGCTGATCCCATCGCAACTCGAGCCCGTCGTCCCGGTCGAACCAGGCGAGATCAGCCCGCTCGGCCGGAACACCCCAATTCAACCGCAGCCCCATATGCGCGCCCAGCGAATCGGTCGCCACCGTCGACGCATGCCAGCCGAGAT
>JAYWAI010000082.1:0-2532 GCA_043782545.1 Acidimicrobiia bacterium | reverse complement strand
TGATGTTGCCCCGGGCGACCTGCGAACGCACGAAGGCCACGTGCAGCGTGCCAGGCAATTGCACATCATCGACATAGCGACCGTGACCCGACAACAATCGGGGATCTTCGAGGCGCTTGACTGATTGGCCGACATAACGGCCAGCGGTGAGTGCCGTGCTCATGAGTGGCTCCCTGCAATGGCGACGGGCTGGCCAGAGGCCAGGCGAGCGGCGTTGAGAATTCCTTGGTAACCCGTGCATCGACACAGATTGCCTGATAGCGCTTCACGCAATTCGTGGTCGGTTGGGCTGTCGTGATCGGCCAGAAATGCCGTCATCGAGGTAACAATTCCTGGAGTGCAAAACCCGCACTGCAGGCCGTGACAATCTTGCATGGCTTGTTGCATTGGATTGAGCGAACCATCAGAGTTGGCGAGGCCTTCGACGGTGGTGATAGTTGCGCCACCAACCTGCACGGCAAACATCAAACAGGATCGCACCGCGGCACCGTCGATGATCACGGTGCATGCGCCGCACGCCCCGTGCTCGCAACCAATATGTGTACCAGTGAGTCGCAAGTCTTCCCGAAGCACATCGCTCAGGAGTTTGCGTGGTTCGACGGTTACCTGGGCGGCCGCGCCGTTGACAGTGAATTCGGTGGTGATGAGATTGCTCATACTCATGCCTCTTTCTGAGTGGCGGCGGCTTCGGCGAGCGCCTCGGAAACAGCTCGTTGGACAACGACCGCGGCGACTTGTTTGCGGTATGCACCAGTGGCGTGCACATCGCTCGTGGGATTGATACTGGTGGCTGCGACGCGGCCGACCTCGGCGGCATCGGCGCCGCTGATCAGTGCCGCTTCAGCGTCATGGCACCGCACGGCGGTCGACCCCACGCCAAACATCGCTATCGACGCTCTCGTGACCGAACCGCCAGAAATTTGCACGCCAACGGCCGTGCCGACGAGGGCGAAATCGCCAGACCTCCGAGCGATCTCCTGAACCGAAAACCCGCTGCCGGCTCCCCACACAGGGAACGCAACTGCCGAAAGAATTTCACCTTCTGCCAGCGAGGTTTCCCAGATCGACACGAAGAAATCCTTGGCCGCGATCGATCTCACGCCACTTGGACCAGTTGCTTCGATCACAGCGTCGAGCGCCAGCGCGACTGCGGGCAATTCGCTGGCCGGGTCGGCATGGGCAATCGACCCGCCGACCGTGCCCCTGTTGCGTATCTGAAAGTGACCAATGTGCGGCAGCGCTTTGGCCAGCAACGGCACGCTGGCGGCCACCTCGGTGCTGTGCTCAGCAGTGGCTTGGCGCACCGTGGCGCCAACCCGCACATGGCCGTTCGAGCGAACGATTTCACCCAGGCCATTCACACGGTTCAGGTCGATGAGATGCTCGAAACTCGCCAGCCGCAGCGACAGCATTGGCACCAGACTTTGGCCGCCAGCCAGCGGTTTGGCCACGTCGCCGAACTCGGCCAGAAGCCCGGTGACCTCCACTAGCGTGGTCGGCGCGTGATAGCTAAATGGCGACGGTTTCACTCGTCACTTCCCTCACATGTTGAAGTACAAATTTCACTCGACACAAATCCCCCTGAAAGCCCACAAGATAATTGAGTTGAATCATATAACTCATCGGTCTCACCGGCTTATCGTGACAAGATGAATTCGTCGAGCCAACCATCGTTTCAGGAAATCCGCTACGAGGTTTCTCACGGTGTGCTCACCATCACGCTGGATCGAGAGGCGCACCGCAACACGGTGACGTACGCCGTGCTCGACGAATTGCTGGCCGCGTTTGATCTGGCCCAAGCTAACAACGACGTGCGAGCCATCGTGGTGACGGCTGCTGGCTCGTTTTTCTCGGCGGGTACTGATCTGTCGTCGGGCACGGCGGGCGGCGGATACAACGTGAATGCGTCAGATTTCAAACCGTTGCGCGGTGGCGTGCGTGACGTCGGCGGCGAATTGGCGCTGCGCATTTTCGACTCCAACAAGCCCGTGGTCGGCGCCATCAACGGCACCGCAGTCGGTATTGGCGTGTCGATGATTTTGCCGATGGACATCCGTATTGGCGCGCTCGGAGCACGTTTCGGTTTGCCGTTCACACGCCGGGGTATCGTGCCTGAGTCGTGCGCTACCTGGTTTCTGCCCCGTATCGTGGGCATTGCGAAGGCCGTGGACTGGACGGTCACGGGAAGAATTTTCGACGCCACGGAAGCGCTCGTTAGCGGGCTTGTTTCTGAGCTCGTGGAACCTGAAGCCGTGTTGCCCAGGGCCACGGAAATTGCCCGCTTGATTGCCGACAACGGCGCCCCAGTAGCGGTGGCGCTGACCCGCCACATGTTGTGGCGATCACTCGGCGAGCCGCACCCACTCAAGGCAAATCAACTCGAGTCACAGGCCCTGCTGGCGTTGGGTACCTCGCGGGACGCACGCGAAGGTGTGGCCTCATTTCGAGAACGCCGCCCGGCGGAATTCAACGCCAGCACGACTACCGACATGCCGGAATTTTTTCCTTGGTGGACAGATGAAACGTTTTAGA
>JAYWAI010000081.1:0-2533 GCA_043782545.1 Acidimicrobiia bacterium | reverse complement strand
CCACATTTCGTTGGGCGTTGATGGCAAAGTCTTCCCGCAACTCATAACCAGTTATCTCGGCTCCGGCTCGCAGCATCGTCATCGACAGCGCACCTGATCCGATGCCCGATTCAAATACGCGCGCCCCGGGAAAGATGTCGGCGATCATCAGGATGGGGCCAAGATCTTTGGGATAGATCACCTGCGCACCACGGGGCATTTTGAGAATAAAATCGCTCAACGTTGGACGGACTGCGGTGTAGTTTCCGCCTTTGGTGGCGTTGACTTTGACGCCTTCTGGCTGGCCGATGATGAGCGCGTGAGGAAGTACGCCGAAATGAGAATGAAATTCGCCTGCGTCGGTAAGTTGCAGCAAATATTGATGACCCTTGCGGTCAAACAGAAGTACTTTTTCGCCGTCGCGAAATGGTCGGCTCATGATGGACTTTCTGACAAGCGTTTGGTTTTACCAATACGAACCGGTATTGGGCGATTGGCGAGTTCCACGAGCCGACAAAACGCGCAGACTTCGCCGGAGGCAGGAGACCCGCATTGTGTACACGTGCCGAGCCCCTCTGGCACGTCATCGCCGTCTGTGGCTTCCTCGAAACGAACAGCGGCTTTGGCGAGAAACTCGAAGAAAAACGCGTGTTTGGAGCCTGGCGAATCTGCTTCGATGGCGTTGAGCGCTGCCTTGTACCCCAGATGCTTGTTGCCATCGGCCATTGGGCATTCCTCGACGATGTAGTCAATACCGGCCAACACGCAGTATGCGGCCATCTCTCGTTCGGCCAAGCGCACGAGAGGTTTCACTTTCTTGGGGAACCCGCCTCGCGCCGGTAGCACAGGGCGTTGACGGCCCAAGTAGTCCACGTTCCATCGAAGAGTGTTGCCAAAGAGCACGGCCGCCTCGTCGTCGAGATTGTGACCGGTGGCCACCACGTCGTATCCGCCGTCGATGGCGGCCTTGTCGATCAGGTGGCGTTTGGAGAGCCCACAGGCTGAACACGGAGTGCGTCGAGCTGCCTTGGAGCCGTTGGGGATGTCGTATCCATACTCCTCTGGAAGATCCACGACGTGGAGGGTGAGGTTGCGGTCAGCAGCGAATTGCTGCGCAGTTTGTGTGGACTCTTTGGAGTACTCACCAATACCCAGACTGATAATGAAACCGTCGGTTTCGTAGCCGAGTTTCAGCAAGATGTCCCATAACGCAAGTGAATCTTTGCCACCACTCACGGCGACCAACACGCGGTCGCCTTTACGAATCATGTCGAAATCGTCGATGGCTTTCTGGGTCTGCTGATGGACTAGCCGCAAAAAGTGTTCAGAGCAAAAAGCAGCGTTGTGGCGACGCACGTCCATGACTGCTGGACCCTTGCAAACTGTGCATTTCATATGTAGATCAACCTCCGGAAATGACCGGACGAATCTCGATCTCTGCAGAATCCGCCAACATCGTGTCGCCGGGTACCAGTGTGCCATCGGCGATGACGATGACCGTGTCGCGGTGAATATCTAGACGATCCAAAATGGCGTGGACGGGCGCCGGGCCAGCCATCTCGACATTGCGCCGCGGGTTTCGCAAATGAATGATCACTTGATTTTGACGGCCTTGCGAGTGGCCTTGGAATTCGCTGCATCGAGCAATTGAATCGTCATCGACTCACCCGATTTGATGTCTTCACGGAAGAGTGTTTCCACGGGCCGCTTCGCCATCCAGCGAAGGAGCCGCACGAAAATTCCCAGCCCGGTAACGACCATCCACACCGTGGATCCCTTGGGGAATTTGGTGCCGAAATATCGGCGAATCAGAGCGTTCATTTGAAGCGGCGAACCTCGATCACCGTTCGCGCTTTTCGGCCGCCACGGCGTCCAAACCAAAATGCGATGAGCAACACAATGAGAGCGACTGCTCCCCCGGCAATGAGCGCGGTTTGCTTGGCCGAGTCAACTGTTGTGTCGGCTTGGCCTTTCAGGGAGCGAAGTTTGGCCTCGATGTGATCTTTCGTTATGGGTTCTTGAGCTGGATCCTGAGATGGAATCTTCGCCATTTATTTGCCCTTCTCTTTGGGTCCGATGATGCCCTTGATACACAGCGCCATAATTAATGCTCCGGCCATTGTGGTTAACAAATACGGCGCAAAGCTCCAATTGCCACGGAATGTCGAACCAGTCTCGGTTTGCAAAACTCGCAGAACTCCGATGAGAACGACGACGCTCCCGATGCCGATTGCGAAAGCACCCGCGATGCCGAATCCAAGATATCGCCCCAGCGTTTTAAGCGGCCCGAGCACTTCTTGGCGGGCGTAACCAATGGTGAGGTTTTTGATTTCGTTTACCTGGCCAACAAGTTTGGGATTACCTGACTTGTCAGCTGAGGCGTTGTCGCCTTTGGCCATTGGATCTCCTTCAGTGACCGCTCGGCGTACAAACTAGCCGAGGGCTAGAACCGAGTTGCGTCCAGGGCGTCACGGAACAGCTCGGCGAGGAGCGTTAAACGCTCATCTGGCGTCGACGCATACGTGGCTTTGTATCGGTCAAGTTCACCAAGCGG
>JAYWAI010000080.1:0-2553 GCA_043782545.1 Acidimicrobiia bacterium | reverse complement strand
ACGCGAGCTTCGTCTTGGGCGGGGATACCTTCAGTGATACACACAATGAACGCGATGCCCGCCGCAGCTGCTTCCAAAATGGCGGCGCTAGCGGCCTTGGGCGGCACGGCGATAAAGCTGGCGTCGGCGCCAGTGGCAGCAACGGCTTCGGCCACCGAGTTGAACACTGGGATGCCTTCTACGTCGGAGCCGCCCTTACCGGGCGTGACGCCGCCAACCACGTTGGTGCCGTACGCCCTGTTGCGCAGGCCGTGGTATTTGCCTTGGCCGCCGGTAAGGCCTTGCACGATGACCTTGGTGTGTTCATTGACGAAAATGCTCATGATCGTTTCTTTCTCGACAGTGTCGTAACGGGTTGGGCGCTGTTAGGCGTTGGCGATGGCAACGGCAGCACGAGCTGCTTCAAGCATGGTGGGCTTCGAGATCAGTTTCGATTCGGGAATACCGGCGTTGGCCAAGATTGCCCGGCCCTCTTCGGCGTTGGTGCCGTCGAGGCGGATCACGATCGGGGCTTTGAGATTCACTCGGCTCAGCGCCTCGACGATGCCTTTGGCGACTTCTTCGCCGCGCGTGATACCGCCGAAAATGTTGATGAAAATCGACTTCACCTTGTCGTCGAAGTTGATCACTTCGAGAGCCCCAGCCATCACGTCGGCGTTGGCACCGCCACCGATGTCGAGGAAGTTAGCCGCCGATCCGCCCACTTGGTTGACCACGTCGAGCGTGCTCATGGCCAAGCCCGCGCCATTGGCGATAATGCCGACCGTGCCGTCCAGGCCGATGTATTGCAGATTTTTGGCGCGAGCCATTTGCTCGCGTTCATCGAGCACTTCAGTGGCCCGGTATTCGTCCCATTCAGGATGACGGAAGGCCGCGTTGTCGTCGAGGCTCACTTTGGCGTCGAGTGCGTGTACGCCATTGTCGGGACGCAAAATCAGCGGGTTGATTTCGGCTAAATCGCAGTCGCCTTTGGTGAAGCAGTCATACAACTTCACGAGAATGTCGGCCGCGCCATCAATGGCGACCGGGTTAAGTTGAGCGGCCCTGCAGGCTTCAAGAGCTTCATCGCGGCTGAGACCCACGGTGGGGTCGATGTGGCGAATAATGATCGCTTCTGGGTTGGTCTCGGCGACCGATTCGATCTCGACGCCGCCTTGCGATGACAGCATCAGCATGTGCTTCTTGGCGCTGCGATCGAGAGTAAAGCTGGCGTAGTACTCCTCGGAAATATCGCTGGCATGCTCGACCCAGATGCGCTCGACAAGATGGCCTTTGATATCCATACCCAGAATGTTGCCGGCGTGCAGCCGCACTTCGTCAGCGTTGTCAGCCAGCTTTATGCCGCCCGCCTTGCCACGGCCACCCACTTGCACTTGCGCCTTGACGACGACAGGGTAGCCAGCAGCTTGCGCAACGGTCACGGCTTCATCGACGGTGAGGGCGACACCGCCGGGGCTCACCGCAATGCCGTATCGGGCGAAATATTGCTTGCCCTGATATTCGAACAGATCCATGAGGACTCACTTTCATAGGTTTCTCACGGGCACGCGGGCGCGCCAGTAGCGGGGAGGTACAGCAGCGCCGGGCATACTAGGCACATGACGGCCCAAGGCAAATTCCTATGAACCAATCACGTCGACCGGTGTTGCTGGCGTTGGGCGCACTCATGGTCGGCGCGGTTGTTTTTTATAGCGCGACCAAGGTGGCCAAGGAAGGAAAGGCGGAGGTCAAGCTGGGCCCTAACTCCTTTGTGGTCGGGAACGCCGTTTCTCGCGCGGCCGGTGTGCGCGAAAATGGGCCGTTGCTCTTTCCTGATGCCGGCGGGCGCGACAAGGACATTTTCGTGACGCACACGGGCAACGATTCTTCCCGAGGCTGGTTGGCTTTCGACGCCCGTGTGGCGGGTCAATCACGGGCGTGCCCACTGCGATGGCTGGCCGAACAGACCGTGTTCGTGGATACGTGTACCGGCGTGTTGGTGCCCGCGGACGGAGGCACTCTCAAGCACTACACCGCCAAAGTCAGCGTCGGCGGCACGCTCGAAATCGACCTCCGCGTCGCCCCCTAACTCATGGCAGACGGCGACAGCGTCGGACGGCGACATCGGCGTCCCTCAACTACCCCCAGAAAGCTCGAATTCGTCCACGAAACGAACCCAGAATGATGCGGCAAAAGTTCTGGGGGGCCAAACGAAACGAAACGGTCACGCCACCGTACCCAGAAAATTGTATGCACGGTTCTGGGGGTCGTGGCGACACGCGACACCCAAATTGTGTGCCGGGTTCTGGGGGTCGTGGCGACACGCAGATCAACTATCCCCATCCTCGGGAGGATCAATCCCGACACCAAGCGCGACGATCCTCGGACCCGTCTGCGCAGTTAGACCTTTTCGAGGGGGGACCAACTCAGCAAGAGACGCTTTTCGCCACGGCCAGGGAAGCGCACGGTAGCTACAGCCTTTTCACCGGAGCCTTCGATACCCACCACGACGCCTTGACCGAACGCGTTGTGACGCACGTCGTCGCCCACCCGCAGACCGATCGCATCCGCGCC
>JAYWAI010000079.1:0-2555 GCA_043782545.1 Acidimicrobiia bacterium | reverse complement strand
CGGCCTTGCGGCCGCCCCCTCTGATCCCCCCGGATGTCAATAACCTAGACGAGCCCGCGCGATTGTGCCAAATGTCACGTCTGAGTTTTTTGGGGGTCGAAAACGAATCTCATTCGGTGTCGGCGTCCCAGTTGGAGAAGGCGTCGATCATGGCGTGGACGTCGCCGAGCGGGTACAGGATTGGTGTGGTGCAGCCGGTGCGGATGTACTCGGCCACTTTGGCTCGGGCGTCGGCGGGGGTGCCCGATGCGGTGAGCATTTCGACGATTTCGTCTGGCACTAATTTCGATGCCGCTTCGACCTGTTCATGCGTGGCGGGCCAGGTGAGTACTTCGCCGACTTTGTCGAGCAAGCTTTGCGGCACGCCTGACGCTTTCATGATATGGGGCTGTTGGCCAAGGTATTGCGTGACCATCATGCGGGCCATGTCGAGCGCAGTTTTGCGGTCTTCGTGCACGCTGCACACCACCAATTGCGGCCGGTCAATGTCGGCCAATGATCGCCCCGATTTCGCCGCGCCGCGCTCGAGCGCTTCGAGTGCTTGCGCGTTGTAGTCGGGTGACACGAGGTAGTTGAGCACCGCACCGTCGGCGATTTCACCGGTGAGTTCCATCATTTGCATGCCGGTGGCGCCAATGTAAATCGGCACATCTTTCGGACGTCGATCTTGGTAAACGTAGTCAAGTTCGACGCCATCGAGATGCACGTACTGACCGTCGAATGTCACCGTTTCGTTGTGCAGTAGGGCTTTCACGGTGTTGACAATTTCGCGCATGACCGTGAGCGGCCTCGTCCTGGTGATGCCAACCTTTTGCGCCAGCGGGTCCCACCATGCGCCGATGCCCAGGATCACTCGGCCGGGAGCGAGATCGTCGAGAGTGGAAAATGTGGCGGCGAGACGTGCGGGGTTGCGGCTCCAACAATCGACCACTCCCGAGCCGACTTTGATGCGATCGGTCACGCTCAGGAACGCGCTCATGGGCACGGTGGCCTCGCGCACCAGCCGGCTTTCGGCTTGCCAGACGGCATCGAAACCCTTGGTTTCGGCGTACTGCGCGAATGCCATACTCTCTCGAATTGGATGCGCATCTTGCAGATACAAAGCCACCGGAGTTGTCATGCGGCTACTTTACATTTTGTAAAAGAGTCGTTGCGCTTGCTCGGCCGCTTTGGCTCGAATTTCGTTGATGTCGACGCGCGTCGGCGAGCCGTCTTTGAGCACTGGTTCGTCATTGATCGTGACGTCGAGCGCTCGCACGCCCGGTGTGAACGCAACCCGCCACGGTTCGTCGGCAAAGTCGTAGTTCCATCGCACGATGTCGTTGCGAGCGTCGGGGAAAAACGCATAGCCATTGTCGAGCCACTGCCACACGATGTCTGGCGTGGCCGTGATGTCTTGCTCGCGCAATCGCACGTAGGCGAGCCGAGCTTCCTCGAGCATGTCAGCGCCAATGCCGTCGGTGCCGAGCACCACCTTGTTTGGCCACTTGGTTGGCTGCGCGTAGCCGACGTGATTGTTCATATTGCTGCGTGGGTTGTGGGCAATGGTGCCCTTGAGCGGTCGGTCGAGATGGACGCAATGCACGATGAGCCAGTCGTCTTTCGTCATGCGCTCGAGGCGCTCGCCGGCAGCGGCATCGTCGATGCCTTCGGCCACGTGAATGTGGACGCCGAACCCGAGGTCGGTCGCCAACCCTGCAGCCTGCTCGAGGCCACCGTCTGACATGGTGAAGGCGGCATGGACACCGATCATGCCGGTGCCGCCGGCCTTCAGGAAACGTTCGTTTTCGGCCAAGCCGCGGTGCATGGCGTCGACGCCATGGCGTTCGGTAACGCCATATGCGGTGTTGACGCGCACACCAACCGTGGCGCAGGCATCGGCGATGACGCTCAGGCTGCCCTCAATGGCGTTTGGCGATTCGTGATGATCGATGATGGCCGTCGTGCCGCACATGAGCGCCTCGGCGGCACCCAGCATGGCCGACCATTTGATCATTTCTAGATCGAGTGCAACGTCCAGACGCCACCAGACCTGTTCCAAAATCTCACGGAAGTTGGTGGGAGTTTTCGGGGGTGCCGGCATGCCCCGCGCGAGCGACGAATACAAGTGGTGATGCCCGCACACCATCCCCGCCGTCTCGTCACTCATCGGTGTTACTCGTTCGATGAGCGGCGCATTGGGAGTGTGGCGCGCCAGGTGCCGTCGTGGGCGTGGAGCGCGGCGGCGACCGCTCCAGCCGTGGGGACGAGGCCGATTTCGCCGACGCCTTTGATGCCATACGGCGCATCGGGCTGTGGCGATTCCACCAAGATCACGTCGATCGGCGGCACGTCCTTGGCACGCAAAATACCGAGACTACGCAACGTCATATTGGTGGGAAATCCAGTCAGCGGATCTGCCGGAAAATCTTCGGTGAGCGCGTAGCCCAAACCCATGTGCACGCTGCCTTCGATCTGCCCTTCGCAGAGCGTTGGGTTGACGGCGCGACCCACGTCGTGCGCGGCCACCACGCGTTCGATTTTGCCGGTCGATGGGTCGATGATGACTAGTTGTG
>JAYWAI010000078.1:0-2579 GCA_043782545.1 Acidimicrobiia bacterium | reverse complement strand
GTGAAATAGCCGAACATGTCGCTCCGAACCTTCGAGCGGATCGAACCGCAATTATTGCGGCGCTGCGCACCCTCCCTGACGCCATGACTCAGACCTTGGCCCGGCGAGCAGAAATTGCGGTGGCCGCCCACAGACATGCGCCAAGTCGTCGATATTGGGCAGTGGTGGGCAACGGGCCAAACAAAGTCGCAGCCAATGAGGTCCGAATCAAAGCCAGTGAATTGTGCTACAAATCGATACCCGCCGACCATACCGAGGACAAGAAGCACATTGACTTGTCGTGTGAACCAATGATATTGGTGTGCGCGGCAGGGCTTGTTGGATCGACAGCGGATGACGTTTCCAAGGAAGTAGCAATATATCGAGCGCACAAGGCCGCGCCGATTGTCATCGCCAATGACGGCGAGGATCGATTCAAAGCCGCGCTCGAAGTTATCCATGTACCAGAAGTGCATCCGGCGCTCGGATTCATTTTGTCTGCCATGGTTGGACATTTATTCGCGTACGAAGCGGCGCTGGCAATCGATCATCAAGCGGTTCCGCTTCGGTTGGCCCGTGCGGCGATCGAACGGGCGTCTACGACTCACGTGCCGGAAAGCGAGCTGTTGCCGTGGTTGGCCGAAAACATCGGCCCATCAGCCCGCGTCTTCTTTGACGGTGTGAGATCCGGCGCGCTGAACGGTCACTTGGAAGCCAGCACCGCAGTGCGGCTCGCCGGCCTCTTGCGCTACGCGCTCGGGCAGGCCTCGCTCGATTCCTTTCAAGTCGACGAGGGCAAAGTCGGGACGCCGATCGTGGTCGTCGAAGACCTCACTATGGCGCTCACTCGGGCAATCGAGGAACTCACTCGCCCGGTCGATGCGATTAAGCACCAAGCCAAAACTGTCACGGTTGGTATTTCCAGAAGCGACGAATCGCTCTTTGGGGTGCCTCTGGTGGCATCCCTGCTGGCCTGTGGTGCGCCCCGCGATCGATTGGCTTATCGCACTTTGCGCACCATTGCCGGTCTTGACCCTGCGGTTGTTGAGGTGCTCGGAGCAACTCGATATGAAGTGACGGGTGACCTTGCTGATGGCGCCACCGTGCGCGTGATCGACCGCTCGGGGATCGCCATAGACCTCGTCAGCCGCACCGATCGCGAGCCAGTGTTGCGTGGCACCAAGCATCGAGCGGCGGTCGAACGCGAAGTGACCGTCTCGAAAGGTCGGCACGACGGCCGCACCATTGTCATCGTGCCTGAGGTCAAGGGAAACCAGACAACTGGGCTCACGTTGTTGCACGTTCGCTTCCACGACCGTTTGGCTGCCGGATCGGCGCGGAGTGTTTTGGAGGCCTATCGGACCCGCTTTGATGCGCTTCGGGACGCGGTCACTGAAACTGAGCCCACATTCCGTGATGACGTTCTCGGCAGTATTTCAATGATTGAGTTGCTAACCGAGCCGGTCGTGATCTTGGCTGAGCACTGGCGTTCGTCGTAGTTCACGTGACTAACGTGATCGAGTGAGACTATTTCGCGAACAGATCACTCGGTGGCTGTGGCCGGTTGGAGTGGTGATCTCGGTAACTGTCGGGGCGTGGTTCCTGGTGGGCTTCTCGCACATGAATTTTGGCGTGCCCTATAACTACGATCACGATGCGTTGGAATACGCGATGGTGAGCCAAACGGTCAACCAAACCGGCGGCTATCTCTCCACGAGTCACCTTGGCGCACCGTTCGGCCAGAACCTGCACGAGTTTCCTTATGGTGCCGACAACCTCAACATTGAATTGCTTCACTTCTTTAATGGCGCGACCGGTGATCCAAGTCGGTCGATAAACCTCCTATTGCTTGTGGGATATCCGCTAGCCGCCTTGGTCGCATTTGCGTCGATGCGCCGGATGAGGATCTCCAGAAGTGTGTCGGCCCTGGGGTCGGTATTGATTGCATTCGCCCCGTACCACCAGGCGCGTGCTGGTGGACATTTGTTTTTGTCGAGTTACTTCATGGTGCCTTTTGGCGTGATGCTTGTGGTCACGGCGTGTAGCAACGACGCGCCGCTTGTGGGTTGGCGCACTCGACGCGATCTTCCTGTGTTGTTGGGATGCGCGGCGTTGGCATCGACGGGTGCGTACTACGCCCTATTTACCGTGATCCTTCTCGGCATTGTGAGCGCTGCCGCGGCAATCGGGCGTCGTTCGATTCGACCTTTGCGATCGGCGGTGACGCTGGGCGCTGTGATCGTGGGTGTCCTTGCGTTGAATTTGATGCCGTCGTTGGTGTGGCGCGTAACCCATGATGCCAACAATGTTGTGGCGGCGAGGTCCCCGGTTGAAACAGAACTGTACGGCCTCAAGGTCACTGCCATGTTGATGCCGGTGCCCAATCATCGCGTTGCGCCGCTCGCCACGATTGGCTCCAAATATGTTGCCAATTCGCCGCTGCCGAGCGAAAACGGGCAGCAGCTTGGCGTGATCGGGTCGCTTGGATTTCTTGGGCTCATCGGGTCGATCGGAATTGTGCTGTTCCGTCGTCGAACTCAAGGTGAAGGTGACGAACGCGATCCGAGCGCCGATCGATTTAGCGAGTGGGAGTCGCTACG
>JAYWAI010000077.1:0-2579 GCA_043782545.1 Acidimicrobiia bacterium | reverse complement strand
TTCGCCGCCCACATTGTCGATGGCGCCAGCCCACGTTTCGGTATCAAGGGGCCGTCCCGAATTGGTGCTCAGTTGCGAGCGTTCAATACATCGGCTGGCCCCCAACCCGGTGAGGTAGTCGTGCGTGCTGGCTCGGCCGGTTGAGGCCACTACCGTGTAACCCAACGCGGCGAGTAGAGCTACGCCCACCGACCCCACACCGCCGGCGGCGCCAGTCACCACTACTTCGCCAGACGTCGGCACCACGGCGTGATCTTCCAACGCCATAATGGCCAACATTGCCGTGATGCCTGCCGTGCCAATTGCCATTGATTGCAGCGCCGACAAACCATCTGGCAGCCGCGTCACGAAATCGGCCTTCACGCGTTGTCGACCAGTGAATCCGCCGTTGTATCGCTCAGACAATTCCCAACCAGTGACCACGACACTGTCACCGATGGCGAATCTATCTGAGGTGCACCCGCTCACCGTGCCGACCAGATCGATACCGCACACCAAGGGATACGAACGAGCAATTTTCCCTCGCCCCGTTACCGCCAACCCATCCTTGAAATTCAGGCTCGAATAGGAAACATCAATGGTCACATCGCCATCGGGCAAATCGGCGTAGCTCAACTGTGTGATAGCTGCGACACGCTTGCCGTCGACCTCATCAAGTACCACGGCGTTCCAGAAATCATTCATGACGGTACAATTGCACGCATCAGCACTGTGTGAGCAATCTCGCAGTCGTCGAAGGGAGGCCAGTCATGCGTAAGAACATTTCGCCAGACTCGCTAGCACGGGACAGTCGCTTTTGCCGGATCTCCACGGTCACGAGATTTACCGATCGGCGCAGCACAGGTGAAGAACGACGTGTGAGCCCAGAAGTCATCGATGCTGACCTGCGCGCTAATCGAGTGATGCACGGCATCTTTGTGGGTGAAATTCAAGCGCTCGAAGGCGCTGGGCGTACGTGTTTCGATTTCGAAACGGGCAGCGGAGCCAGTGAGGTGCCGTTCGAACTCAAGCTGGACATGGCTCGCCAGTGTTGGGATGAGGCCCGCCACTGTGAGATCTCGGTTCGCTTGGCGGCCCACATGGGTTCCGAGGTGGGCGACTATTCCGAAGCCACAACACTTTTCGAAGCGGCCTGCCACCCTGACCCGGTATTCCGCCTGGCTGGCGTCAATCGCGCCTTGGAAGGTTTGGCGATTGACGTGTTTACCGGCATGCGGGAGTTCGGCGCCGCAATGGATGATCCCGTGTTGGAATTCTGCGAGGATTGGATGTTGGCCGATGAAGTAACCCATGTGCGCATGGGGAGTCGGTGGTTGCGGGAGGTCACGGCCAAGGATCCCGATCGTCGCGCCCAGGCGTTGGAATTCCAACGCACCGTTGACGGGCTGTTCAACTTCAGAGGGGTTCGCAGCGAGGAAGAAGACGCTCCAATTCGTTTGGCCCGAAAATTCCGAATGATGGCCGGTTTCACATCCGAAGAAGTCGATGACATCGCCGCAGAGGCCGAACTTCAACGCCTCGCCTCGTTAGCCACCACCCACTAGATCGTCTGGCCACCACCCATTAGAGAGGTCATTGTTTCGCCCCGACGAACCAGTAGGTTGCGGCGCGGGTTTGTCGAATATGAAACAAAATCAAAAACCCGTATGGGTGCTCTTCGTTGTGATGGGCGCGCTCGGCGCTGGCAATGGCGTCATCTTTCCGCTCATCGCGACCTTGCGACGCACGTATCATCTCACTCCATGGGGCATCGGGCTGATGTCCGGGAGTACCTTCGTCACTGGGTTGATTGCGCAACTCACCCTGAGCCATTTCGCTGATCGCGGGCACGCCCGGCTGTTGCTGATGGCCGGGCTTGGTTGCACGATTGTAGGCCTGGTGCTGCTCGCAACAGGCTCGGCCACACCACAATTCGTTGTGGCCCGGGCGCTCGAGGGTCTTGGCTACGGCATGGTTGGCCCGGCCAGTCGAGCCGTCATCGTGGCAGCCCGACCAGATGATAGGGGCCGATTCCTGGGCTATCTCAGTAGTGCCGACCTCGGCGGCTTTGTGATGGCCCCGTTTGTTGGCACGGTATTGGCAAAGCACGTGAGCCTCGGAGCGCCGTTTTGGGTCTTGACAGTGGTGGTTGCCGCGGCGTTGGCCACGCTCGTCGTTCAGGGACTTCCCAGTGTCCCTTCTTTCGAACAACCGCCGTCGCCATGGTCGCTGTTACGCATGAGGCCAATCGTGGCCATGTTGCTTCTGGGATTCGCGTTGTCGTTACCGATTGGTTTGTACGATCCGTTATGGGCCGTGATATTCGAAGATCGGGGAGCGTCAACCACATTCGTGTCGGTCACCATTACCGCCTTCGGCTTGCCCTTCCTGTTACTTGCCGGTCGTGGCGGACGGTTTGCCGAGCGACGCGGGGCGCTCAAAACGGTGTTGCAGTGTCAGGTGGTGATTGTGCCGTGCCTTGCCTTGTACGGCCTGTTGACTCGGCCCGGCATGATGGCCAGCGTCGCTATTTTGGAAGGCGGTATGCAAGCTGCCGCTATACCGGCGGCGTTCTCGGCCATGGTTGCCATCAGCCCGCC
>JAYWAI010000076.1:0-2584 GCA_043782545.1 Acidimicrobiia bacterium | reverse complement strand
CCATTCCCAATGGCGGCGCCACCAAATCGACGGCTTGCCCGCACCCATGCATCGGCACTGGCAAGGTCTCGACCATCTGCGGCACTTCGTACCCCGATCCACCAAACTCGGCGGCGTCGCTACAGGTGACGAGTTCCCATCGACCGCCGTGCGGTGCCCCGATCCGGTATGGGCGACGCGGAATTGCAGTGAAGTTAAATAGTGCGATCACGTCGTTGGCCGGGTCAGCGCCACGCCGAAGCATGGCCACCACGCTGTGTTGCGCGTCGTCACAGGAGATCCAGGCGAAGCCCCCGGCGTCGTCGTCGCGTTGGTGCAACGCCGCGAGCGTGCCGTGTAGTTCGTTCAAGCGCGACACCCACCGCGCCAGGCCCTGGTGAGATTCGTGTTGCAACAAATCCCAATCGAGGCTGGTCTCGTGACTCCATTCGTTTCGTTGCCCAAACTCTCCGCCCATAAACACCAGCTTTTTGCCGGGCAACAAATGTTGGTAGGCAAACAGCAATCGAAGATTCGCTTTTTGTTGCCAGTCGTCGCCGGGCATTTTGTTGAGGAGAGAGCCCTTGCCGTGTACGACCTCGTCGTGTGACAGCGCCAGTACAAAGTTTTCGCTCGCCGAATACATCTGGCGAAAAGTGAGCTCGGTGTGATGCCATCGGCGATGCACTGGATCACGACTCAAGTAGTCGAGCGTGTCGTGCATCCAGCCAAGGTCCCATTTGTGGTCAAATCCCAAGCCGCCGCGATCAAGCGGCCGTGTCACTCCTGGCCAAGCCGTTGACTCCTCGGCGATCATCAACACATCAGGATGGCGGCGGTGCACCTCTGCATTGACGGATTTGATGAGTGCCACTGCCTCAAGATTCTCGCGCCCACCAAACTGATTGGGCACCCACTCGCCCGCCTTTCGCGAATAGTCGCGGTACAACATCGACGCCACCGCGTCGACGCGTAGGCCGTCCACGTGGAAGCTCTCGATCCACCACGTGGCGCTAGAATGCAAAAACGATTGCACCTCATGACGGCCGTAGTTGAAGATCAACGAACCCCAGTCCGGGTGATGGCCTTCGCGTGGGTCGGCGTGCTCGTACAAATGAGTGCCGTCGAATTGTGCCAAGCCGAATCGGTCGGCGGGAAAGTGCGCAGGTACCCAATCCAAGATCACGCCAATACCGGCTTGATGCAGTTGGTCAATGAGTGACCGCAGTTCGTCAGGCGAACCGTATCGTGAGGTGGGTTGGAAAAACCCGGTCACTTGATAGCCCCACGACGGCTCGTAGGGGTATTCGGTGAGCGGCATAAATTCGACATGTGTAAAATTCATTTCCGTCAAGTACGCAATGAGTGGCCCGGCAATTTCCCAATACAACATCGGGCGATCGCCGTCGTGGGTCGAGCGACGCCACGAACCCAGGTGCATCTCATAAATTGACATTGGATGATCACGTCGTTGGCGGGTGGGCCGCTCCGACATCCACACGTCATCGCCCCACACATGCTCCACGGAGCGAATCATCGACGCATGGTCGGGCGATCCTTGGCCAGCGCGAGCCAGAGGGTCGGCCCGATCGAATACTTTGCCGTCGCGTCCCGTGACGCGAAATTTGTACCGAATGCCTTCGTGCAACCCCGGCACCACAACGCTCCAAATACCGCTAGCGCGATGCAATGCCATGGGTAGGCCGTCAAGCCATCCTGTGGCGTCGCCGACCACAGAAATGCTGCGGGCATTGGGCGCCCACACCGAAAACACCGTTGCGTCGTCGACTATCTGCACGCCCATGCGCGCCCACAACTCACTGTGGGTGCCCTCATTGAACAAGTGAAGATCGAGTTCGCCGATCCCTACGACTGGGCTTGAACTATTGGAACTCGGCACGAGTCAGATCAAAATCTTTGGGGACCACCACGATGCCGTTGTCCGACACGTGGAACCGTTCCGCATCTCGAACCGGGTCGATGCCGATGCTAAAGCCCGGCGGCACGACGACGTTTTTGTCGATCACGCACCGATGCAATCGGGCTCCGGCGCCCACGCGAACTCCTGGAAACAGCAGTGATTCGGTGAGGTTCGCACCAGAATCTACGAACACACCGTGGCCCACAATTGACCCATCAACATCAGCGCCCGAAACGATCGAGCCAGCGCAGAGCAGACCGTTAGTGACCCTGGCCGAACGACCAGCGGCGTCGCTGGACAACTTGGCCGGGGCGAGTGGCAGCGGTATCGAATAGACGGGCCATTCATCGTTGTACAAACTGAACAGCGGCACCGGACGGATGAGATCCATGTTGGCGTCGTAGTATGCGTCGATCGAACCGACATCGCGCCAGTACCCGCGTTCCGAGGCATCTTGGCCGGGCACTACGTTGCCGCTGAAGTCGTACACCATGGCGTCGCCGCTCGCCGTCATGGCCGGAAGAACGTCACGACCAATATCGGTAGGGTCATCATCTTGGTCGTTCGGCGTCACGATGTCGATGAGGGCCTCGGTCGAAAACACATAGTTGCCCATTGACGCCAGACACTGGGTTGGGTCGCCAGGCATGTGTGGCGGGTTGGGCGACTTCTCATGAAATTGCA
>JAYWAI010000075.1:0-6818 GCA_043782545.1 Acidimicrobiia bacterium | reverse complement strand
ACAAAGAAGTAGCACGTCGGCGACTTACGCGCTGGGCGCAGCGCTCCACCGCCCGAACAGAGCGTCGCACGGGCCGGTAAAGCCATGTGCCAGCCCGGCCGAGCAGGTGACACCGCCAGCAGAACGCGTTGGTCACCGGCGCGAACGGTAGCTTTTGCAGGTGAGTAGCACTGACGCCGACGCGGCCGCGGATACATCCGGCCTGCGAGGCACGAAACAAATCGCCTGGATGATTCATCTTTTTACGATGTCCGGGGTGGTCTTAGGCCTCAAAGCGTTGCAGGCAGTCGGCGAAGGACGGCCAAAGGACGCAATGTTGTGGATGTTGGCGGGCATGGTCGTCGACGGGATCGACGGCCCGCTAGCCCGTGGTTTCAACGTACGGGCGCACGTCCCTATTCTGGACGGCAACTCGCTTGACTTGATGATCGACTTTCTGGTGTGCGTTGTGGTTCCGGCGTTTTTCGTGCGTCGTTTTCACATGTTGCCGCATTCGACGTCGCTGTTTTTCGCCGGCGTGATCTTGGTGTCAGGCGTCATTTGGATGAGCCGCACCGACATGCTGACGTTCGACGATTACTTCGTGGGCTTCCCCGCTATGTGGAACATCGTGGTCACGCTCATGTACATATTGGGCACGAATCACACGGCCAACACGTTCATCATTATTTTCTTCGCCCTTATTTCATTCACGAAAATCAAGTTCGTGCACCCGATGCGCACCCGAGACTTTCGGCGCATCACCGTGTGCGTCATGTCGGCGTGGCTCGCCATCCAGATCTACCTCATTGTGGATCTCAAGCGGCGCGAAAAATATATTGCTGACGGCCCGCATTGGGCCAAAGCAATCGTGATCGCTGGCGTCGTGTACCACGGATTTTTGGTCGTGCGCCGCACCCGAATGAACGCTCCCAACATCACCAAAGCGCACTAGGTCGTTTGCGGGCAAGCCGCCTGGTGCGAAGTGCCGCGCAGACGTCGCGCAAACGTAGCGGCTAGCCGCGCAGGCGTCGTGCCGCAATGGCGGCGATCGCGTCCAAAGCCGCTGGATCAACAAGAGATTGCCGGCTGGCCACCTTGTCGGGGTCGGCACCACGCATCACTTTTTTGACGGGTGACTCCAGCTTTTTGCCACTCAGCGTACGCGGAATCGCTGCCACCTCAATCACTGTGTCGGGTGCGTGTCGAGGCGAAAGTTGACGCCGCAGATTGCGACGAATCTGATCAGCCAGCTCAACATGCGCAACTGTGGCACCTGGCGCTCGGACAACGAACAAGATCAATTCACCGGCACCATCGGCAGCGTCCTCGAGGTGTACCGCCAAACTATCGGCCACAGCGTCGAGGGCTTCGACGACCGCATACAACTCGGCAGTGCCGACCCGCACCCCGCCGCGGTTCAGCGTGGCATCCGATCGCCCGCTAATCAAAAACGAGCCTCGATCGGTGACTTCTGCCCAATCTCCCTGACGCCACACCGCAGGCCACGGCTCAAAATACGTAGCGGCATAGCGGCTGCCATCATGGTCGTTCAAAATGCCGACAGGCATCGATGGCATAGGTCGCGTGACTACCAACTCGCCAACGCTACCGAGCACTTCCCGCCCGTCTTCGTCGAACGTCGTCACCGAAACGCCCAAACAGGGGCCAGCGATTTCGCCGGCATACACCGGTAATGCCGGCGACCCGCCGACCAGCGCCGTGCAAATGTCGGTGCCGCCGCTGCAATTGTTGAGCAACATGCGCGGGCCGACTTGGTCATACAAGTAGTTCGCGCCATCAGGCGATAGTGGCGCGCCGGACGTGCCAATGCTGACCAGTCGCGACAGGTCATGCACGGCGCCTGGAGCCAGCCCGGCCTTGCGACAAGCGGCCACGTATCCCGGACTCATGCCCAGCATTGTGGCCCCACTCACCGACGCCAATCGCCACAATTCATCAGTAGCGGGCCACGCGCTATCGCCATCAACCAACACGATCGAGGAGCGCACAAGTAGCGCCGAGATGAGCGCGTTCCACATCATCCAACCCGTCGTCGTGTACCACAGCAATCGGGACTCGGGGCCGAGATCCATGCCAAGGCCGAGCCACTTCAAATGCTCTAACAACACGCCGCCATGGCCGTGCACAATGGGCTTGGGCAAGCCAGTAGTACCTGACGTGAACAAGATGTACAGCGGGTAATCAAACGGCACTAGGTCGAATTCCAATGGCCCATCGTTGGCCAGCAACTCAACCCACTCGATGGAGTCCTCAACCTCGGCCAGGCCATATGGCACATGCACGACGTGTTCTACGGTGGTGAGCGCTGCGCGAATTTCGGCGACGTCGGCACCACGATCGATGTAGCGATCGCGATAGCCGTACCCGCCCGACATGAAGAGCACCTTTGGGCCGATTTGGCCGAGCCGGTCGATCACGCTCTTCGCACCAAATTCCGGCGGCAAACTAGCCCACGTCGCCCCCAGCGAGGCCACCGCCAGGAACGCCACCAGCGTCTCGGAAATATTGGGCAAATAGGCGGCCACTCTGTCGCCGTGCACGACACCGAGTCGTTGCAAACCAACACGAGCCCGCGCCACGCGACCTCGCAATTCGCCAAACGTGATGCTCTCCGTGGCACGAGTTTGGCTATAGGAGGTGAGCGCCACACGGTCGTTGTCGGCGTCGGCTCCAACCATGTGCGCGGCGTAGTTCAACGAACTGTCAGGAAACCACTTTGCGCCGGGCATATCACGACTCAGCAGCACGCGATCGTAGGTACCCTGCACGCCAAAGTGATCCCACAGCGACGACCAAAACGCTTCGATGTTGTCGGTGGACCATTGCCACAGTTCATGATGCGTAGTGAATGACGTGCCCCGAGTTTCGTTGAGCCACATCATGTAGCGGCCCACGTTGGAGGACGTCCGCCAATCCGCAGTTGGCTCGAAGAGAACGTCGCCCAGGAGCGTCGGCTGGGTCGGCGGCAACGCATCTGTCATGACCCGACTCTACCCCTCAGGTTGCGGTCAAAAGTGATGTCCGAAAACCGCTAGTAATGCGGCGTCTCATCGGGCAGAATGACTCCGTGATCGACAACCCCGATGCGTGTTATGCCATCTGCCTCGCCAAAGACTCTCGCTTCGACGGCGTGATTTACGTGTGCGTCACGTCCACAAAAATCTATTGCCGACCGAGCTGTCCCGCCATCGTGCCGAGACGAGAAAATCTTCGGTTCCACCGCACTGCCGCCGCCAGCCAGCACGCCGGATTCCGAGCCTGCAAACGATGCCGCCCCGACGCCACCCCTGGGTCGCCGGAATGGAACTCCCGCGCCGACACGGTTGGACGCGCCATGCGGATGATCGCCGACGGTGTTGTCGACCGAGGTGGCGTCGATGCACTCGCCACCGCGCTGGGTTACAGCGAGCGCCATGTTTTGCGCCTCCTCGAAGGCGAACTCGGCGTGGGCCCTGTCGCTCTTGCTCGCGCCCAACGAGCACAATCTGCTCGAGTACTCATCGAAACAACCGCCATGACGTTCACCGACATCACCTGGGCGGCCGGATTTTCCAGCATCCGCCAATTCAATGACACCATCCGTGAGGTCTTCGCGCTGACGCCAACCGACATGCGAGCGAAGGCCAAACTGTCGCCCGCCGCTGCCTCGTCGACTCTGCGAATTCGATTGGCGTATCGGCCGCCGTTCAACGCCGCTCAGATATTCGGGTTCCTCGGATTTCGCGCCATCCCTGGGATGGAGACATTTGATGTGACAACGCTGAGATACCAGCGCGCTCTACGGCTTAACCATGGCAACGCCATCGTGACGCTGAGTCCAATTCTCACGAACGCCATCGATTGTGAGCTGTCCCTCGAAGACGTGCGCGACATGCAAATGGCGGTGCACCGGTGTCGACTGTTGCTCGATCTCGATGCTGACCCTGTGGCCATCGCCGACGATCTGCGCCGCCACGAGCCGCTCAAAACGCTTGTTGATTCCCGGCCAGGCCTACGTTCGCCCGGTGCGGTGGACGGCCACGAACTAGCGGTGCGGGCTCTGCTCGGTCAACAGATTTCTGTGACTGCAGCGCGCACCCACGGAGCTCGTCTCGCCGCCGCCCTCGGCACACCACTGGGTGCGTTGGCGACCGACCGCATCGCTCACACGTTTCCCACCGCGGCAGCAATCGCCGAGGCCCCCGACGAATTGCTGGCCATGCCGGCATCGCGCCGCAACGCGCTCCGTGGTCTGTGCCACACGCTCGCTGAAGGTGCCATCGACCTGTCGCCAGGAGCCGACCGCCGCCGCTCCTACGACCAGTTAGTGGCGCTGGCGGGCATTGGGCCGTGGACCGCGAACTACATCGTGATGCGGGCGCTGAGTGATCCTGACCTGTTTTTGGAGACCGATTTGGGCGTCCAACATGGCCTCGCAAAGCTAGGCCTAGCAACGAAACCACGTGACGCGGCCCGTCTCGCTGCAGGTTGGGCACCGTGGCGGTCCTATGTTGTCCACTATCTCTGGGAGTCTTTGACATGACCTATTACCAAACTCGCATGCCCTCACCCGTTGGGGAGCTCACGTTGACCGCCAGCGACGCAGGCTTGTGCTCCGTGCTGTGGGAGAACGAGAAGGAGGCCAGAGTGTGGGAGCCCGAGAAGGTAAAAAAGAAGTCTCACCCGATTTTGGATGCCGCCATCGAACAGCTCAACGAGTACTTCGCCAACGAACGAACGACTTTCGACGTGCCCCTGGATCTTCACGGCACCGAGTTTCAGGTCGAGGTGTGGCGAGCATTGGCTGACATTCCCTATGGCAAGACCATCTCGTATGCCACGCAAGCGCAGCGTCTCGGTCGGCCACAAGCCATGAGAGCAGTCGGCGCGGCCAACGGCCGTAACCCAATTTCGATCATTCTCCCGTGCCACCGTGTCGTGGGTGCCAATGGTGCACTCACCGGTTTCGCGGCGGGCGTCGACACCAAAAAGTGGTTGATCGACCATGAACGCGGCACGAAGAAACTACCTGCCTGAACCTCGTCGCGAACAGCGACGGCTAGGGTCGCCAACACGATGTTCGCCATGCGTTTTGATTTTCCGAACCCAGCAATTGCGGGCACATCGATGGCACAGCGATACGCCGCGGCGCTCGACATCGCCGAGTGGGCCGATCCTAAGGCGGGTTGGGCACTCATGGCACCGTACTTTTTGCACGAAACAAATGCCTACGGGAAATGGCTCGCCAGTGCCAATATGGACGCACCGTTCCACGTGGTCGCAGATGCCGATGAACTGCGAGCGGGCGGGCAATATCGAGTCATCACGCCAGAAGAGTTCGTGGCGTAAATCAAAGCGGGCCCGTTTCCGTTTGCCATGTTTCACCCGCTGTGCGGAGGTATTCCGCCGGAGTTGGCGTGGAGCAGCCTTCGTCTCTTTGAGCAGAGTGTGATCCCAGAGTTCGCATAACGCGACCATTGGTGGCTGCCCCCGCCGGCGGCCTTACATGCCGACGATGGGGTGGCGGACTACTTTTCGGCGAGACGCTCGCGTAGCAAGTTCTGCCAATCCACAACGCCGTTTTCATGGCGCGGGCTGAGCCACCCCGTCGTATACATGCCGGCGTCCAGATTGCGTTGTACCGCTTCCACGATGAGGACGTCTTCATCCACTACGACTTCCGACGCGGCCACGATTTCATCGAGTTGTTCGGCACCTGGCTCGAAGAAGTAGTCGAATATCAGATCGGTTTGGGTGAGGCTGCGAGGAACATACCGCTCGACGGCATACCCGCCGGGGAAAATATCTAGGGCAAAGTTCGGCCAGAAATACGTGTACATGCCCGACGCCAAGCCACCCTCTTTCATGGGCGCAGCTTGGTAATTCCAACGAGGATCTTCGGCACGGTAGCTGCGCGATTTTGCCGCCTCGAGATCGCGAATCGCCATGGCTTGATGCACGAGCGGCACATGATAATTCTCGAGATAATTGTCGCCGTACGTCTTCCAATTGCATTTCATGGGCCGGATGGTGCGGGTGAAAAACTCCATGCCCTCAAAGTTGTATGGCACACAGATTTCGGGAAAACCGCCGAGCCAATCATTGAGCGGCCGTGTGTCGTTGCTCATGCAAATGAACACGAAGCCGCGCCACTCGGCCACTCGAATCGGTACCAAACCAAGACCATCGGGGAGGTCTCCGCCGAAGTCCCGAGCCCGAGCCAATTCGCCGGTTTGTTTGTAGCTCCAGCCGTGATACCGGCACGTCAACGATGGTTGACAACCTTCGCCGTCGTAGAAAATCGGTCCGGCCCGATGGGCGCACACATTGTGAAATGCCCGCATTTCGCCATCGCCGGAACGCTGAATGAAGAACGGAAATCCCGCCATGGAATCAGCCACGTAGTCGCCAGCGTTGCGCAGTTGATGTGCGTAGGCGACGTGAATCCAGTCGACGGCAAAAATTTTCTGGCGTTCGCGCTGATACAGCTGCGAGTCGGTGTACCACGACACCGGCAAGGTCTCAATAAATTGCACGCCGCAAGGCTACGGCGTAGGTCCTGGAAAAGCTGCTTTCACCGCGTCCCGAATGAGCTCAAAACCGGCCGCCGCATCGATCGTCATCGCCACGCTGGTGTTGTCCGGTTTTCGATTTTTGACCTGTCGCTGATCGACGACAGTCATGCCCCGAGTAAGAGTGCCATCGAGTTCGACATCGACGTGAAATCGTTTGAACTCGAACAACTCTGGGTGTGTCAACGCCATGACGGCACACGGATCGTGCAGTGGGCCTCGCTTCTCGCCGAAGTAATGCGCCGAATAGGCCTCGGTGAAGAA
>JAYWAI010000074.1:0-6834 GCA_043782545.1 Acidimicrobiia bacterium | reverse complement strand
TCCCGCCGTCCGCGTTGGATCCGACTCAAATTCCTAGCCAAAAGCGACGTAATTGGCCGCCCTAAGTGGCAAAAGGGGAGAGACACTTGCCTGAAGGGCGATCAGCGGTTTAGGTTCGTCCCAAGTTAGGGTACTCATGTTGAACTCCAGTTGGACACAACCGAAAGTAGATCTGGAATGCGAACGTCTCAATTCGGCCCTCAGACAAGTCGGCCTCGATTCTTTGTGAGCACGCTCGTGGCAAAATGGGTAGTTGTAGCCACCACGGCAACATTCCTCGGCCTAGCTGCCACTGGTCACGCCGGAAGCCCACGAAATCGATCAGGCAGGTCAATCGCCTTGGCTGAAGCAAAAAATACCGTGGCAAACACTCCGACCCAACAGGGATATTTTTCGTTGCCGCCGGCTCGCCTGCTCGACACCCGTCCGGGTGGCACGACCATCGACACAACGTCGGCTGGCAGCGGCGTCGTTGGGGCAAACGCTGCGCTCGACTTGGTCGTGGCAGGCCGCGGCGGGGTGCCTTCGACTGGGGTCGATTCGGTAATACTCAACTTGACAGCCACAGGAGCCACTCAGACGACCTTCGTGACAGTGTGGCCTACCGGCGACGCACGGCCAAACGCTTCGAACATCAATCCAAGCCCGGGCCGCACTGACTCGAACTTGGTAATTGCCAAACTCGGGGTAAACGGCCGCGTCTCGATCTACAACGAGTCCGGCAACGTGCACATAATTGCTGACGTCGAGGGCTGGTTCAAAACAGGCGGGGGCTTTACAAGCCTCACTCCCATACGAGTCCTAGATACGCGATCGGGTGCCACAACTATTGATCACCTGTCTGAGTCAGGAGGAGCCCTCGGAGCCGGCGGCGTAGTCAATTTACAGGTCACAGGACGGGGTGGAGTACCTGCCAGCGGAGTGTCAGCCGTCGTGATAAATTTGACAGGAACTGGCGCCACTGCCACAACGTTCCTTACGAGTTGGCCAGCCGGTCAAAACCGACCAAATGCCTCCAACCTCAATCCATCGGCCGGCATCACGAATGCCAACCTCGTCATCGCCAAGGTTGGTGCCAACGGAATGATTTCCATTTTCAATGAGAGCGGCTCGGTTCACCTCATTGCCGACGTGGCTGGGTGGTTCCCCACCGGATCGTCGTACGGCGACCTAGCGCCGCAGCGACTGCTAGACACCCGAGTCGGGGCATCAACCGTCGATCACGACTTTGAAGGACAAGGTACTGTCGGCGGCGGAGTTCCGATCTCGTTGCATGTGACGGGCCGGGGCGGTGTGCCAAGTGTGGGCGTTGGGGCAGTTGTACTCAATATCACAGCCCCTGGGCCATCGGCCACGTCGTTCGTGACCGTTTGGCCAAGCGGTAGTGCGATGCCGAACGCGTCAAACCTCAACCCGATTCCTGGCTCCACCGACTCAAACCTCGTGATCGTGAAGGTCAACGCCGACGGTAATATCCTTCTCGCCCACGAGTCAGGAACGTTACATCTGATTGCCGACGTGGTCGGCTGGTTCCCCGTCGCCACCGATGCCGTCAGCTCGGGCGCGTTGCACACATGTGCGTTGTTGTCGGATCATTCAGTTTCTTGCTGGGGCCAATTCACCTATGGCCAACTTGGGTATCCGGGCAACGTAGATTCACCGATCGCTTCAGCTTCAGCCGTTGCCGGCGGTGCTACGGCGATTGCAACGGGCAACCGACACACATGTGCACTCCTCGATGACACCACGGTTCGCTGCTGGGGGAATAATGATCACGGCGAACTTGGCGATCCGGGTGTCGGTTCTGGAATATCGCCAGTCACGCCGGTTGGACTAGGCGGTGTGACCGAAATCGTGGCTGGAAACTCACATACGTGCGCTCTACTGGGAAACGGAACTGTGAAGTGTTGGGGAAGTAACGTTGACGGCCAACTTGGCGACTCTTCGATCGCCAACCACACTGTACCCGCCATAGTTCCCGGCTTGACTGGCGTGGTGGCAATCGCTGCCACTGGGTGGCACACGTGCGCCCTTCTTTCAAGCGGAGCCGTCACGTGCTGGGGGCTCAATACCTCGGGCCAAGTAACGCCCGGTGGCGCACCATCGGTCCGTACGCCAGCACTCGTCTCCGGAGTCACAAATGCCGTGTCGATCGCAAATGGCGGGAACCATAGCTGCGCTGTCATTTCCGGTGGTTCGGTGAAGTGTTGGGGTAACAACCTTGACGGACAACTCGGCGACGGATCGTTCATAACGCCTAACTCTGTGCAAACAGTCAGTGGGCTTACAACTGCCACAAACATCACCGCCGGGACCTCACACACCTGTGCCATAGTTATGAGCGGCGGTATCCAGTGTTGGGGTCTCAACAGCTCAGGCCAGCTCGGCAATGGCACGACCTCGTCGAGCAGCATTCCAGTCGCCTCGATGACAGCATCCACGACAGCCGTCCAGGTTTCGGCCGGCGGAAGCCACACCTGCGTCATTTCGAGTGCCGCTCGGCCAAGTTGTTGGGGGTCAAACGCAAACGGCGAACTTGGAACGGGTACAACAACAGCGGCCGCGACGCCGACATTTGTCGTCGGATTAGCCTAAATCACACCCGATACATCGACGGTGTGGCGTAAATGTCTATTGCGCCACACCATTTTGAAGAAGTGTGGATCGTCGACAAGGTAGCGACGCCACAGGTAACGAGGGTCTTGCGCCAGCCGAAAGAGCCATTCAAAGCCAACCCTTTGAATCCAATGAGGAGCCCGTCGTCGCAACCCGTAGTACATCTCAAATGACCCGCCAATAGCCAGAAAAACTGGATACGGTTGCCCGGTCGGCCAGTGTTTGATCATCTCATCGATCACTCGGCAGCGCTTCGGAAACCCCAAGGTGACGAAACATAAGGTGGGTCGATTACTGGAAATTTCCGGCATCAACTTGGCGACCCATGCGCCGATGGCCTCTAGGTCTGTCATTTCAAAATTGGGTGCCACAAAGACTCGTGATCGCTGATTCTCGTCGTTGATCTTTTGTGCCACGGCGTCGGAGGGCGCTATCACCACGCTCCGCAAACCGTGTTCAATACTTTGTGGCCACAGGCTTGCCACAAGGGTACTCCCGGCGATCCTCGCCACAATAGGTCGTTTCAAAATCTTGCTCGCCCAAACGACTGGTTGCCCGTCGGGCACGACATAGTGCGCCGACCTAATCACAAATTCGGCAACCGAGTCCTCGTGCCGATCGAGCCGAACAAGTTGATCGACATTGGGGGTGACGACAGTGAAAGGAACCGCAAGTCGTCGTTGTTCATCATTCGCCAGGTCAAGCAGTTCGGCGACAATTTCACCTTCTGATTGGCAACTAATGAAGTCAAGGCCAAAAAGCCGCACGCGATTCAGCATCGGTCAACCGCAATGCAACTCAAAGTTCAAGCTCTTCGAACGACACCGTCAAGAGACTAGGCGAAGTAGTCCAATGATTTTTGGCCAATCGGCTCGCAAAGCATTGATCGAAGTTTGGCTTACAGATACCGGGTCAGCGTAGATGACGTTCGATCCGGCGTAGTCCAACATATACGCCCCATAGTTTGTCAAGGCATCGAAAATCATATTTCCTTCCGCCGATAATCCGCTCGGCCTCGGGGTGCCGGGCGGGATAGCAAGGCGTCCACCAACCGGTATTTTGCCGGTGTACAACGACGCATTGTTAGACCACCAAGCAGCGGGGGCAACGTAGTAGTTGGCCGCATCGCTTGGCACAACCGCCATGGCCAACGCATGCTCAATCTTGCCGCGTCGAACGTTTTCACCAGTGATCAACCCTCCGTACCAGCTACTCGCAGCAACGCGATTGCCGGCGATCGCCGGCGGCCACGCGCCAGTTGCTTGCGGCTGGCCGAATCCTGTGCCGTCGAGAGACGAATCGCCGTAGCTCGACGCCTTGAAGTGATTGCTGTCGACCCGGGTGACACCAAAAAAATCATGCACCCGGCGAGCAGACATGTCGACCAAGATGAAGTTTGAGTCGGTACCCGCAGCTGGTCCAGCGGCGCTCGGCATGTGTATCGAGACTGTTTCACCTGGCCTCCAATTCGCGGCAGTTTCGATCGTCACGAGTGGGTCAGTTGCGTGCGAAAAATAGACAGGGGCTGAGTACGAATCCCAATTGACCCACGGACCGTTGTCGGTCAAGGTGCCTGGGGAGGAGAATTTGGCGCTTGCGGGCAGGGCGGTGTTCCATGCGGAATCCGCAGCGAACGGCTTGTATAGAGCGTCCGCTTCTGTCACTGAGGCCGACTTTATGATGGGCCCGCCTGGTTCGACCGTTGAGACCCCAGTAGCTGCCACGCGCAGAACACGACCGTCCGCGCCAACAATCGAATAGCCGCCTGCACTTCGTGTCGCGAGCCCAGCGGTCGTGCCGATTGACCCCGAGGTGCCGCCGCCGAGATACCTGGCGTCGCCAAATGTGAAGACACCACCATCGCTTGCGACGAGGTAATAGCCTTTGCCTGAGCTGGTCAATGCGCCACCCAAAATCGGCGCCGCGAGCGGCTTGTCAGCCATGGACCCATGAAACGAGGCTGAACCGAATGAAAAAATTCCCCCATCGGCGGCCGTAAGTAGGTAGCCATTCCCGTCATGCGAGCCGAGTATGGACACTACGGGCGAATTTAAGCGAGTGGCGCCCATCGACCCGTGGAAGACAGCATCACCGAACGTGAACACTCCTCCGTCACTGGCAGTAAGCCAATAACCTCTCCCAGTCGGAGTCGCCGCAATTCCCACTATTGGTGCATTTAAGGTCATCGCGCCTGCCGAGCCGAAGAATTTGGCTCCGCCGAAACTAAACACGCCACCGTCGCTCGACGCCAGCCAATAGCCGTTGCCATTTGGCGTGGCAGAAATTCCGACTACGGGCTTGTTTAACTTCGAGCCGCCCAGGGAACCATAGAAAGGAGCACTCCCACCAGTAAAAATACCGCCGTCATCCCCGACGAGCCAGTAGCCATCAGCGGCTGGGTCCTCGGCGATGCCAACAATTTTTGAAGTCACTGCGTGTGACACAGAAAGATTCAGCGCAGCGGGGATCGAGACAAGAGCGATTGCGAGGCCTGCGGTTACGACCGTCCGAAACTTTCGATGACGAGCACTTCTTCTAAAATACCTCAGCATTCGTTGTCCTTTCGACATGGCAAGTCGCCCCAGGTCTCCAACCCGGTACCTACCTTATGTGATGTATCGGTCAACAGTCACCGCTTCTTTACGATTCTGTGACGAATCTTTACCATGTCATGGCGCGATTATTTTCGACCTCAAGCGACTTGAAATTCTCGTCCAACACATGTATCCAGAGTAAATGCCAACCTTCCAGCGAAATTCGGATGCGATTCGGGTGGTGCCAGTCGCCACGGTGCACGAGCTAGCCACACCGCTCAATTTAAGCAAAGCAGCCAAGGCCGCTCCCCCACCACAGCTCACATACCGTGGCGGACCACTCATCGCCAATGTCGAAGTTGTCACAATATTCTGGGGACGAGCCTTTGCCACGCCGACACAAGCAAGCTTCGTACAGCACATCAACGACTTTTTCGACGCCATTCTCGACAGCATTTTGATGAAGCAACTTGCTGAGTACAGCGTGCCGGGCTACAAACTGGGTAACGGGAAACGAGTTGGGTCCGTGACCATCACCAGGGGCGTCCCGAAGGTCAACGTGACCGACGCCGCGATACAAACGTTCATTACCAAACTGATTGCGGCGGGCACCGTTCCGAAGCCCAACAAGAACTCGTTGTACTTCGTGTATTTGCCCCCTGGCGTGTCAGTCACGCAAGGCGGCAGCCGATCCTGCCAAGCCTTCTGCGGCTATCACAGCGACATCGATGGGCACACCTACTATGCCGTCATGCCCTACCCCACCTGCAAGGGTTGTACGGGCAGCCTGCCCGCCTTCGAGGCATTGACGTCAACGTCGAGCCACGAGCTCATTGAGGCCATCACCGACCCCGTGCCGGGCACCGGTTGGTACGACGACAACCATGGCGAAATCGGCGACATCTGCGCATGGACTACCAAAGTGGTGAACGGCTACACCGTCCAACTCGAATGGTCCAACAAACTCAACAAATGCGTGTAGCTACAAACGTTGGTGTGAGGAACCTGTGAGACGGTTGCGGGTGTCAAAAACTTCGGTCGAACAATCCTGTAAAAGCTCGTAGTCAAGCCCATCGTGGTCAGTCAGGATCACCACCAGGTGACTTCGGGCGATCGCTGATGCATCAAGCTCGACTGGCGTGATGTAGGTCGGAAAATCATTCGCCCGAATACATGGATCAACTGCTTGCAACACTGCCCCCAGCGCGTGTAGCTGCTCGGCCACATGAATCGCTGGAGACTCCCGAGCATCGCCAGAATTCTTCTTGTACGACAACCCGATCAACGTAATCACCGAACCTTTCACCGCGCGTTCCAACTCGTTGAGCGTCTGCTGGATCCGCGTCACGACGTAATCAGGCATGTGTTCATTTACGTCGTTGGCGAGTTCCACAAAGCGAAATTGATGCCCGAGGGAGCGCTTGACTTGCCACGAAAGATACGAAGGATCAATCGGTAAACAGTGCCCGCCAACTCCTGGGCCAGGGGTAAATTTCATAAACCCAAACGGCTTCGTTGCCGCAGCATCAATCACGGACCAAATATCGATACCGAGCTCTCTGGCGTACACGGCCAGCTCGTTGACTAGCGCAATGTTGACATGGCGGAACGTGTTTTCGAGGAGCTTAGAAAGCTCTGCTTCTTTGGGACCAGGCACCGGAACCGTCTCATCGACGATCGTTTG
>JAYWAI010000073.1:0-18110 GCA_043782545.1 Acidimicrobiia bacterium | reverse complement strand
AAAACGTTGGACTCAAGAGTCGGGATCTCATGAAACTGACGGGCACCAAAATTTCGTTGGCCCCTGACTGTTCAGGCGTTGATGGCACGTGGGGATATCGTGAAGAAAATTATGACGCTTCGAAACTGGTCGCCAGAAAACTCATTGCCGCAGTCAAAAAACAAAACTCCGATGTGGTGACCGGCGATTGCTCGCTGGCGAACGACGCCATCTTGGAGGGCACCGAACGAACTCCAATGCACCCGCTCCAAATGGTGGCACGGGCGTACGGCATTGCCCCAGAACCCAAGAAAGGCAAGTGACTGATGGCCTCGCCATTGACGTTGATTGACATCGTGGACCACCGCGCCTACGAAGCTGAGCGCGCTGAATTTCGCTCGCACATCATTGCTCTCAAGGCCCGTCGGCGCGTTGGGGTTGGTCCGTTTGTGACGTTGTTGTTTGAGAATCGAGACACGATCCGGTTTCAAATTCAAGAAATGGCCCGGGCCGAACGGATGATGACTGAAGCGGCGATAGAGACCGAACTCGACACCTACAACCCGCTCCTGCCATCGGATGGCGAACTGTCAGCCACCATGTTTTTGGAGCTGACATCAGAGCCAGCGCTGCGCGAGTGGCTGCCCCGGCTGGTCGGTATTGAACGCGCCGTCGGGCTGCTACTGGCTGACGAGACGTGGGTTCCTGCCACCGTCGAGGCAGCGCACGAAGCTCAACTCACGCGTGAAGAAATGACGTCGTGTGTGCACTACATCCGGTTCAACGTGCCGGTTTCGCATCGCGACGCATTGGCGGCAGGCGCTTCGTTGTGCGTGCGCCATGACGAGTACGAGCACTCGACGGTGCTTAGCGTGGAAACGATTCATGAGCTGATCGGCGACCTCACGTAGTCTCTCGGGATGTCGCATCTGGATGATCTTGGCGGGTGGCCCGTATTGCTGGCCAAACTCATGGCGGGTGGCGACCTCACCGCAACAGAGATTCACTCTGCCGTGTCGGTGATGCTCGACGGCGCCGCCACTTCTGCGCAGATTTCTGCGTTTATCGTGGCGCTGCGTATCAAGGGCGAAACTGCCGAGGAGCTGGGCGGTTGCCTCGATGCGTTGATTGACGCCGGCACGGTCGCGATTATCAACGACCCGGCCACAGCGCTTGACATTGTGGGTACTGGCGGCGATCGGAGCCACTCGATCAACGTGTCCACGATGGCGGCCATCGTTGCAGCCGGAGCGGGGGCTCGTGTGTGCAAGCACGGTAACCGGGGAGCGTCATCCAAATGCGGTGCTGCTGATTTGCTCGAGGAGCTCGGCGTGGTGATCGAACTGGGGCCCGTTGGCGTGGCGCGATGCGTCGACGAGATTGGTATCGGCTTTTGTTTGGCGCCCAAGTTTCATCCTGCGGTGCGCCATGTTGGGCCGGTACGCCGCGAGTTGGGTGTGCCCACAGTGTTTAACATTTTGGGTCCCATGGCGAATCCTGGCCGGGCCGGGCGTCGACTCGTGGGCGTGGCCGATGGCGCTATGGCCGAGCGGATGGTGGGCGTGATGGGGGCGCGTGGCGTGAACCGGGCGCTCGTAGTTCATGGCGACGACGGCCTCGATGAACTCTCGACGACGGGTACGTCGCGCGTGTTTGAGCTCTCGAACGGTGTCGTGACGTCCTACGTCGTGGAACCGCTCGACTTCGGTATCGCCAGAGCGGCGATGGCCGATTTGGTGGGTGGCGAACGTGATCACAACGCGGCAGTGGCCCACGCCGTGTTGGCTGGTGAGATTGGCCCGGCCCGTGACATCGTGTTGTTGAATGCCGGTGCGGGCCTGTACGCCGCGGGGCTGGTGGCGTCAATTGCCGACGGCATCACCGCGGCGACAACGTCAATCGACTCAGGCGCCGCGGGTGCGAAATTGGATGCGCTCGTTGAGCTCAGTCAAGCGCTTACCAGCGAATAGCGCCAGGAGGACCTACAATGGCGTCGACCGTGTGGGACTGAAACTCGGCAAAGGACGTGACGGCACCGAGAGCGTGCCATCACAATGAATAATTTCGACGTGATGCGACTGGGCATCGAGGTAGGCCGCGATGCATCCCAGTTCATCGGCCAGGTCGGCACCCAAGGGCACGAGATCGTCACACATTGTGGCTAGCTGAGTGTCGTATTGCGTGAGGTCACCGAAGCGTCGCGGCGGTTTCAGTACACCCTCGAAAGACTGCTGGCCATCGAGCGGGCCAGCCACACTGCGCACCATGCGCCCGTGGTCGAGTTCGATGCGGTTGCCGCCGGGCAGTTCGATGACCATCCACCCTGCTCGGCGTAGCCCGTCATAACGGCGTTGGCGACGGATTGCTCCCGCTAGCGCATCGGCTCGGTCGCGGACGCAGGCCGCTTCTTCGAACCGTTCCTCACGGGCCAGACGCTCCATCCGGTCGCGTAGCGGGTCGAGCATCACGTGAGGAGCCGTTGTGAGGCCCCGCACTGCTCGCTCTACCACTGCCGCGTACTCCTGTGGCGTGACCGAACCAGTACAGGGACACAGCGCCACTCCAAGCTGAGCGGCCGTGCATTCCCCGCTGCGAACAACCCGCCCCGGATCACGCCGCCCGCCGGGTCGTGACCCGCAGCGACGCAGGGGCACGACCGTCTCGATGGCCTCAATCACCAAGCGAGCCATTGATACCGACGACACCGGGCCGAGGTAGAGCGCGCCGTCCGCCTTGGGCGCTTTCACGGCCGAGAGACGAGGAAACTTCTCGTTCAGAGTAAGTTTCACGTACGCGTATTGACGCCAAAGTTTTGCTTGGCGATTGAATCGCGGCTCGTGCTCATGAATGAGCCGCACTTCGAGTACCTCGGCTTCGAGCACGGTGGCCGTCGCAATGTGATCAATAGCGGTGGCTTCCCGCAAGAGTTGGCCGACCTTGCGGCGGCTGTCGGACGAGAAATAGCTTCGTACCCGAGCTCGCAGATTGGTGGCCTTGCCCACATACAAGACCCTGCCTCCCACATCACGAAAAATGTAGACGCCGGGGGTACGGGGCAAATGCGTGGTCATTTTGAGTTTGCCAGCTTGCGGGTGGCCATCGATCTTGGGCAAGCCAATGAGGTCGTCGAGCCCAACCACGCCCCACGTGCCCGCTCGCTCGATGAGATAGTGCAACAGGTCGGTTGTGGCCAGAGCGTCGTCGAGCGCTCGATGGGAACTGCGATGGTCGAGTCGCAAATGCTCGACCAGGGTGCCGAGCTTGCAGTTGGGCACCTCGTCACGCACGAGACGGCGTGCGAGCGGCAACGTGTCGACTGCACGATGACTCAGGAGCGGCCGCCCAGAGCGCTCCAGCGCCGTATTGATAAACGACAGGTCAAAGCGCACGTTGTGACCCACCACCACAGTGGTCGAATCGCCAATGAATTCCAGCAGCGTGGGCAGGACGCTGTCGATTCGTGGAGCAGTCATCACCATGGCTTGAGAGATACCAGTGAGGATGGTGATTTCGGGTGGGATGGCGCACCCAGGGTTGATGAGGGTTTGAAATGTGCCGAGGCATTCGCCACCGCGAACCTTCACTGCGCCAATCTCGGTGATGCCGCAATCGGCGGCCGACCCGCCGGTGGTTTCGAGGTCGATCACACAGAATGTGACGTCGGCTAATGGGGTACCGAGATCGTCGAATGATCGCTGCGCTTGCATGCGGCCCACCTTAGCGATGGGGTGTGACAGGATCGAGCATATGTTCGATCGACCCGCAATCGGTTGATGGCCGGGGTTACCGAATAGCGGGTTCTCTGGGCAATCCCAAAACTCGTTCTCCAAGTATATTTCGCATCACGTTGGAAGTGCCGCCCATGATCGTGTAGCCCGATGTGTACAGCAAGCCGTGCACGACATCGCTCCAAACGGTGGCGTCCATACCGAAGACGTCAAACACGAATTGCGCCACTGCCACTTCGTGTTCCGTACAGAAACATTTCGTGGCCGCCGAAAATCCAGCTGGAGCTTGTTTGAGGACTTCACGCGCCACGAGCAATCGTCCAAGGCGATACTTCGTCTCCAGCGCGGCGATGCGTTGACGAACGATTGGGTCACAACGGTCGGCTCGGGCCAGCGCCGACAGATACAGCGCATAGTTGGACACCAAGCGGTCGATGCCGCCGCGCTCGTGCTCGAGTTGCGCCATCGTCTGTTTGAAACTGTTGCCCTCGACGCCCACCAGATTGCTCACCGGCACTCGCACATCGGTGAAGAACACCTCGGCGAAATGACGATTGGTGGTCATGTCTTTGATGGGTCGCACATCAATGCCGGGCGTATCCATAGGCACAACGATTTCGCTGATGCCTTGGTGCTTGGGCCCATAAGATGACGTGCGACAAATCATGTAGCAATAGTCGGCAACGGCGCCGAAACTGGTCCAAATTTTCTGGCCATTGATGACCCACTCGTCACCGTCACGTCGAGCAGATGAGCGAAGGGAGGCCAAATCACTGCCCGCTTCTGGCTCACTCATGCCAATGCACCAGGTGTGTTCGCCGCTCAAAATGCCCGGCAGGAAAGCCTCCTTCTGGGCGGGCGTGCCGTAGGTGATCAGCGTCGGGCCCATTTGGCGATCGGCAAACCAACTGGCGGCAATTGGCGCGCCAGCCGAGATCATTTCTTCGGCCACGATGAGACGGTCAATAGGGGGACGCCCGCCGCCACCCACTTCGGTGGTCCACGTCATACCGATGAAACCTTCTGCGGCCAGTTGAAGTGAAAATTCTTTGGAATATCCGTTTATCCACGAATCGTTGTGACGGCCATATTTGGCTACGGCGGCCACTGCCACCTCGCGGGCTCGGGAGCGCAAGGCGTGCTGTTCAGGCGTCCAATCGAAATCCATGCGGGCATGTTAGAAGGCGAGCGTCGCTGGCCGAGGCTCGGTAACCTCACAGGGTGTCTGACGAAACCTTCACCATTCGCCCCGTGCGTCCAGAGGAATACTCGACGCTCGGTCAATTGATTTTGGATTCCTACAACGCCCTGCCGGGCCGGGTGCCTGAGCCAGAATACGACGTGCAATTGCTCGATGTGGGCGGGCGTGTTGCCGACGGCGTTGACGTACTCGTTGTGGTGAACGCGGCAAACGAAGTCGTTGGTGGTGTTACCTACGTGGGTGATCCGTCGAGCCCGTATATGGAAATCGATGACCCTGACGCGGCGTCTTTCCGACACATGGCGGTTGCGGTGGCGGCCCAAGGTCACGGTCTAGGCGCGCTCATGGTCGAGTGGGTGATCGCCTCGGCACGCCGCGATGGTCGCCGCCGAATTCGGATGCACAGTGGCGAGTGGATGCACGGCGCGCATCGACTCTACGAACGCATGGGGTTCGTGCGGTTGCCGCACATCCGCCACATCAATGACGAAGTCCGTTTGTACGAATACCTTTTGGAGCTGCAATGAGAGCAATTGTTTTGACCGAGTACGGCGAACCATCAGTGTTGCGCATCGCCGAAATTCCGGTGCCGCGCGTTGGGCCAGATGACGTGCTGGTGCGCGTGGCTGCGACGGCCTTGAACCGGGCCGATTGTTTGCAACGTCGAGGCTTGTACGCCAATCCGTACCCAGAAACGTACGAAATACCCGGCCTCGAATTTGCCGGCATCGTGACAGAAATTGGAAGTCGTTGCCGCCTGGTGAAAGTCGGCGATCAGGTGATGGGCATCACCGGTGGCGGCGCGTACGCCGAGTTTTTGGTGACGCCAGAACGTCAAACGATTCCGGTGCCCGCGGGCGTTCCACTGACCGACGCGGCGGCAATTCCCGAGGCGTACATCACTGCGTGGGACGCCCTCGTGGCGCAGGCGGGCCTCACTAGTGGGCGATGGGCGCTCGTGCACGCCGGAGCGTCCGGGGTTGGCACTGCGGCGATTCAGATCTGCAAATACATTGGCGCGAGCGTGGCTGTTACGTGCTCTGCGGGCAAGGCGGACCTGTGTCGTTCACTCGGAGCCGATGTGGTGTTGGAACGTTCGCCGCACGATTGGCTCGCCGACGCGCAGGCATCCGTGCCCGGCGGCTTTCACGCCATTCTGGACGTGATTGGCGGCGACGAAGTCAATCGCAACATCTCGGCGTTGGCCACCAAAGGCCACATCATTCAAGTTGGCATGATGGGTGGGGGAGCGTCGGTCAACCTCGGCGGACTCATGGGCAAGCGAGGGTCGATTACCGGCACGTTGTTGCGGGCCCGTCCGCTTGAAGAAAAGATCGCCATCACGCAACGCTTCGCCACCGAAGTTGCGCCAGGTTTCGCAGGCCCGACGCCCGCGCTCAAACCCGTCATCGACAGCGTGCTGCCGCTTGACCAAATCGTCGAAGCTCACACCCGCATGGAAGCCAACCTCTCCGCCGGCAAAATCGTCATCACCTTGGCCTAGCGCGTGCGCAGGAGCGCTGCTTAATGGTTGCTAACGTCGGCGATGTGTCAGCACATGTGTGGTCGTTCATAACAGACATCGACAGGTCCCTCGAGCTTTCTGTTGTGCATCCCGAATTGTGGACGTTGGCACAAATTTGGGGCGACGAAACCACAACCGTGGACCCCCAATCGTTAGCGCTTTTCAATCAACGGTTGGCCCGTGAATGGTCGATCGAAACGGGATACATCGAGCGCCTCTATTCATTCGACAAGGGCGTGACGACAACTCTTATAGACGTTGGATTTGACGCAGCTGTTATCCCGCACCAGAGCGATAAGTCAGGCGAGCATGTTGCTGCCATTCTGCAGGACCAGGTGGACGCGCTGGACTTTGTGCTCGACGTCGTGGCCCAGGGCCGCTCGTTGTCGACGTCGTTCATAAAGGAACTCCATCAACTTATTTGCCGTAACCAGCACACCACCGAGGCCGTTGATCAATTTGGTAAACTCCACTCGACCGACCTTCTCAAGGGCGAATGGAAACGGCAGCTAAATAACCCCACGCTGATTACCGGCGAATCTCACGAATATTGCCCGCCGGAGCATGTTTCGACAGAGATGGATCGACTTATCGAAATTCATCACTCTCATCGGGCAGCGGGCGTAGCAACCGAGGTTGCAGCGGCATGGTTGCATCACCGCTTCACGCAGATCCATCCGTTTCAAGACGGCAACGGGCGCGTCGCTCGTTTGCTCGCGACGATTGTGCTGGTGCAAGGCAATTTGCTGCCGCTTGTGGTGGACCGCGACGACCGAACTCGATACCTCGACGCGCTTGAAAGCAGCGATGGCGGTGACTTGAGCGCACTGATTGCGTTGATTGTGGACAAAGAGACCCAGTGGCTGTGCAAGGCGCTTCGCGCTTCAGAAGAATTGACGCCCTCGACGGCTGCATCACCCAAAAATCTTGACGAGTCGCTTGCGGCACTTGCGGACCAGCTCCACAGGAAGGCGAGCGAATCAGTCGAAATTCAACCGTCGCTTATCGCGCTTACTGCCCGTTTACTAGCCACCGTGGGAGCGGAATTCGAACGCACACGCGATGTGCTCTCTGTGACCGACGCCCTGGTTTCGTGGATCTCGTCGGCGGCAATCGATGATCCGATTGCTAGCGCGACGCGCACGCCTTCAAATCAACATTCCGTCGGTCACAGGACTTTGGGCAGGGGTCTCAACGAATGGGCCACACTGCTGGTCGCCGAGCCGTTTGGACGGCCAGATTTCGAGGTTTCGTTCAAAATTGCCCATGATGGCCCCGTTCGCCACGGCGTCGTTGTCGCATCGATCTCATCCCGCATGGACAGCTCAGAGAACGCATCGATTGAAGCGCCAAACGTAAATCACGGACAACAATTCGTGTTCAACTACTTGGATGATTTCGACGCCACGACTCGGCGATTTGCCTCCTGGCTCCGACCCACATTGTCGCTCGCATTTGAACGACTCGCCGTACTCCTAAAGTCGGCCTAGTTGCCGAATACTCCGGCGGAATACCGCGGTTAGCGGGCGGCGAGGGGGACGTAATCGCGTGCGTCGACGCCGGTGTAAATCTGGCGGGGGCGAGAAATCTTTTGCTCTTTGTCGCCGAGCAACTCGCAGTAGTGGGCCAGCCAACCAGCGGTCCGCGGGATGGCAAACAACACGGTGAACATGTCGATTGGGAAGCCCATAGCTTGGTAAATCAAACCCGAATAAAAGTCGACATTGGGGTACAGTTTGCGCGACGTGAAGTACTCATCATTGAGCGCGGTCTCTTCGAGTTTGAGAGCAATGTCGAGGAGCGGGTTCTTGCCGGTGACGGCAAATACGTCGTAAGCCGCTTTCTTGATGATGGTGGCGCGCGGGTCGTAGTTCTTGTAGACCCGGTGGCCAAAGCCCATCAGACGGCTGCCTTTGCCAGCCTTTACTTCGTCGATGAACGCTGGCACATTCTCCATGGAGCCAATGTCTTCCAACATGCGCACGACGGCTTCGTTGGCGCCACCGTGCAAAGGGCCGTAGAGCGCAGAAGCAGCCGCGGCGCACGCTGAGTACGGGTCGGCGTTGGATGAACCCACCACGCGCATTGCGGTGGTCCCACAGTTTTGTTCGTGATCGGCGTGGAGGATGAACAGCACGTCCATGGCCCGTTCGAGCACGGGGTTCACTTCGTAGTTGCCGACCTTCCACATCATGTTGAGGAAGTTGGCCGGGAAGCTCACATCGTTGTCGGGGTAGACGAACGGGAGACCAACGCTGAAGCGGTGGCACATGGCAGCCAGCGTGGGCATCTTGGCGATGAGCCGCATCACGTGTTTGCTGCGGGTATCTTCGTTGAAGATGTCTTTGGCGTCGTTGTAAAACGTGCCCAGCGCCGCGGTGGCCGAAATGAACATGCCCATTGGGTGAGCGTCGTAGTGGAAACCGTCCACGAACCGCTTGCGCATATTTTCGTGAATGAATGTGTGATGCGTGACTTCGTTCTTCCAGGCGTCGAGTTGCACGGCGTCGGGCAACTCGCCGTTGAGCAGCAGGTATGCCACTTCGAGATAGGTCGAATCGGCTGCCAGTTGCTCGATGGGGTAGCCCCGGTAACGCAAGATGCCGTTGTCGCCGTCGAGGTAGGTGATGGCGCTCGAGCATGCTGCGGTCGACAAATATGCCGGGTCGTACATGCGGAGATCGGGATCCAACTGGCGCAATGCCGAGGAGGGGAAAGTACCGTCTTTGAGCTCGACAGTTACTTGTTTTCCGGTGCGGTCATCAGTGATAGTGATCGTTTCAGGCACGTAACGCAGTGTAACCGGCAGGGCACTTACAAAGGAGTGTTGTCGTGCTTGCGGCGGTGACGCGTTTCGCGTTTAGTGCTGAGCATTTCCAGCGCGGCGGCGATGCGGATGCGAGTGTGGGCGGGGTCGATCACGTCGTCCACAAATCCACGCTCGGCAGCCACGTACGGGTTGAGCAGCCGGGTTTCGTAGTCGGCTTCGAAGGCGGCTCGTTCGTCAGGAGTTGCACCCCGGTTGAGAATTTCGGCGGCCTGTTTCGCCCCCATGACCGCTAGCTCGGCGGTCGGCCAGGCGAGGCAAATGTCGTTGCCCATGCGCTTGGAATCCATCACGATGTAGGCGCCGCCGTAACTCTTGCGCAATATGACGCACACCCTCGGCACACTGGCCCGGGCGTAGGCAAACACCAGTTGCGCGCCGTGACGGATCATGCCGCGCCACTCGAGATCTTTACCCGGGTAGAAGCCGGGCGTGTCGACGAGCGTCACCACGGGCAAGTTGTAGGCATCACAAAACGCCACGAACCGAGCCAGCTTTTGCGACGCTGGAATGTCGAGCGTGCCAGCCAGTGATTGGGGTTGGTTGGCCACGAAGCCCACCGGTCGTCCATCGATAGTGGCGAAGGCAGTGACTGCGTTGGTGGCCCACCGATCACGCAACTCCAAAAACTCTCCGTCGTCACTCAAAATACTGATGAGTTTGCGGACATCGTAAGACCCTGTCGCGGTGCTGGGCAACAGGTCGCCAGCTTCTGGGGTCAACCGGTCCGTGGGGTCAGTGCACGGCCAGCGCGGCGGCAATTCATCGGCGTTCGATGGCAAGTAGGCGAGCAGCGCGGCGACCATTTCATCGGCGTGCTCTCGGTTGTTGACAATCAGCGCAGTGGTGCCCGACGAACGGGCGTGGGTGGTAGCGCCGCCGAGGGATTCGTTGTCTATGGGCACGCCGGTGAATTCTGTGACCATGGCCGGGCCGGTGACAAAGGCGTATGACTGGGCGTCCATCAGCACATGATCGGCGAGGCCGAGCAGCAAAGCTGGGCCTGACACGGCAGGGCCGGTCACAATCATGATGATCGGCACGACACCGGAACACTCGACTACTGCTCGGGCCGCGAGCCCCCAACCGTGAAGAGCCGAGACGCCTTCTGTGATATCGCTGCCGCTCGATGCGATGTAGCCAATGAGCGGCAAACCATTGCGCAACGCCAATCGGGCGGCCTCGGCAATGGTCTCGCCATCGGTCTGGGAGATGGCGCCGCGGCGGTGGGCCGCATCGATTTCGACAACCACGCACGGTCGATCGTCGATAGCTGTGACGTGAGCACTGACGGCGCCGGGCGTGCGTGCACGAATGAGAAGCGGGCCAGTAACACTGGCGTCCTGAGTGACCGTCATGGTCATCGCAGCCTAGGCCGTCTGGCGCGCCCGAGCGATAGGGATCTCATCGGCAACTAACCGAGGCGGAGGTAGACGCCGGGTTGGTTGGCGGCTTCGGTGCGTAGGACGTCCACGAGAAGTTCGCGGAATTTTCGGGCCGGCGTGGATTCGAGACCTCGGCGCCGCACGGCAAGCCCTGCGGCACGACGCGGTAAACCGTCCACGGTGATGCGCACGTAGTCGCCTGTCAAAATGGTCGGCACGGCGCTGGCGGGAAGGAGGGCTGGTGCGTAGCCCGAGGTGGCGAGAAGTGCAATGAGGCGCATGCCGTCGAGTTCAGCCAATGGCGATATTTCGACGCCCTCGCGCTGCGCTGCGATATCGAGATCGTCACGCACCTGGGTGCCTGGCGGGCCAACCAGAATTCGATGCTGCGCAAGTTCGGTGACATGAATGCCGTCGGCAGCGAACGCCGCCAGTGGGTGTGACGAAGGGGCAATGCACAGCAGGTCTTCTTCGAAAAGTTTCCTGGTGCGCACGGCTGGGTCGTCGATCGGCAAGTTGACGAGGGCGAGATCGATCCGGTTGGCCACAAGTTGGTCGACCAAGATTGGTGAGGACGCTTCGGTCATCACCAACCGAAGGTTTGGGTGCTTGCTCAACGACGCATCGAGCAAGCGCGGGACGAGCCATCGTCCGGTCGAACCAATCATGCCAATGCGTACGGCGCCGTGAATGTCATCGCCTTTGGACGCCAAATCGTCACCGATCGCCGAGAATTCTGCGGCGATGCGACGAGCTCGGGAAACGACCTTTTCACCCTCGTGAGTGAGGGTCATCGTGGCCCGGTCGATCAATATGGTGCCGAGCTCGTCTTCGAGCTTGGCGACGTGGCTCGAAACGTTGCTTTGGACCGTGCGAAGATGTTTGGCAGCCAGCGAAAACGATCCGAGGTCGGCTACGGCGGTGAGAATTTCTAGCTGTCGAGAGTCCATCAGAAAAAACGATAGCAACTATCGGCAATATATGTTGGACAGATTCAACTTCAGGGCTTATGATGTCGACATACAAGTTGAGAGCACAAATCCCCCCAGTGCTCTCGACAACATACGAGCTTTGAGACCAGTTCCCCCCAACTGTGACTCAGCTCTATAGAGATCCCACCCTCCCCCCGGGTGGGATCTCTCAGTTTTCCGCTAAGTTCTGACTCATAAACCTCCGGAGGCATCCATGGCATCAACTGCTCGTTCATCCTCGGCAGCATTCTTTGATCTTGACCGTACGTTGCTAGCTGGAGCAAGCGGCCCGGTGATCAGCAAGGCGCTTCGTACGGCGGGAGTGCTGAGCGATAAAGCCATTCCCGGTGAACAGTTGATGACGCGAATTTTCAATAGTTACGGCGAGACCTTGCCCGCCATGGCGCTCACGCGCACTGCGGTGAATTTCGCCAAAGGGTGGCCGCTCGCATCGGTGCGCAAGGCGGCAGCCGCGGCGGCGCCTGAGCTGCTATCGATCGTGCAACCCAGAGTGGCCGAGCTTTTTGCCGAACATCGGGCAGCGGGTCGCCCGATTGTGTTGGCCACAACATCGCCCTTCGAACTGGTGAAACCGCTGGCTGATTTGCTGGGCATGGATGACGTGATCGCCACCCGCTACGGCGTCGACGACAGTGGGCTATTTGACGGCTCAATCGACGGTCGATTCGTATGGTCGAAGGGAAAACTTGATGCCGTGCGCGATTGGGCGGCAGCGGCGGGCGTATCACTCGCGGATTCTTTTGCCTACTCCGACAGCGTGTTTGATGTGCCGCTATTGTCAGCCGTGGGTCACGCGTTTGCCGTGAACCCCGACCCGAATTTGCGGGTTGTCGCTCTCGCTCGGAGGTGGCCACAATTGTCGCTCGGTGATCCCAAAGGCACCATCCCGTCGCTGGCGGGCATTTCGCTGCAACGCATTTTGCTCGAGCTAGCGAAATTGCCCGTGACCCCCTACGCCCGATTCTCAGTGTCTGGTGAATCACATGTGCCGACCGAAGGTGCGGCGATTTTGGTAGGCAATCACCGCAGCTACTTCGACCCGCTGGCAATGGGAATGTTGCTTTCAAAAGTCGGCCGCACCGCAAGATTTTTGGGCAAGAAAGAAGTGTTCGACGCTCCGCTGGTGGGCCAATTGGCGTCGCTGATGGGTGGCATTCGCGTCGAGCGTGGCACGGGCAGCGACGAGCCGCTCAAGCGGGCCGTCGTGGCGCTCGAAGCGGGCGAGATCGTGGGCCTCATGCCAGAAGGCACGATCCCGCGTGGGTTGGCGTTCTTCGATCCGGTGCTCGTTGGACGCTGGGGTGCAGCGCGTTTGGCGGCCATGACGGGGGCTCCCGTGATTCCCGTTGGTATCTGGGGTACCGAACACGTGTGGCCTCGCAACGCCAAAATCCCGAATGTGATGGCGGTGGCGAATCCGCCATTGGTCACCATCAATGTCGGCGAGCCAGTTGAGATCAAAGGTCGCAGTGCCGATGCCGATACCAAGCGGATAATGAAAGCCATTTCGGCGTTGCTGCCAGCGGAGTCGCGGACAAAGCGCACGCCGACCGACGACGAGTTGCGCCGCACGTTCCCGTCGAGTTATACCGGCGATCTTCGCGCCACCGGCGAAGCCGCTCGCCGCCCCGGCACCGACTAACGGTCGCTTCGATTGGCGACTATTCGCCGGTGGTGCCGTCGGTCAGTTCGCGCAGAATGTCCATGTGGCCGAGATGTCGGGCCGTCTCTTCAATCATGTGGATGAGCACCCAACGCGACGAGCACCGTTCGCCGCGACCACTGGCGATTTTGGTCATTTGGCCGAGGTCGTTGACGGTGGCGAGTACGGCTCTGCTGCGATCGCATGCGTCGCGGTAGAGCTCCACGAGCTCGTCGAGTGTGTTGTCGCTGGCGCTGTGAAAATCCCAATCGACATCGTCGCTGAACGGTGCGCTGGCCCACGGCTCGGGCATTGGCAGCGCTGCCAGTCGATCGGTAAACCACGAATCTTCGACGAGAGCGAGGTGCTTGAGAAGGCCAGCAATAGTGGAATCTGAATTGACGTAGCGCGTGTTGATTTGTTCGTGCGTGAGCCCAGCTACTTTCTCGATCACACACTCGCGATACCGGTCCAAAAACTGGCACAACAACGCGCGTTCGTCGCCAAAATTATTCATCTCAATGCGCGTGCCCATGCCCGCAACCTAGTTGTTGCGGAGGTGCCTACGGCGAGCGAATTAGTGCTGGCGGGCGCGGATGATGTTGAGGGCGCTGCCAGATTTGAACCACTCGATCTGCTCAGGCGAGAACGTGTGCACCGCCTCGAAAGGCACCACAGTGCCATCGGGCTTGCGGATCTCGCACTGCACGGGAACGTCGGGGGTCAGGGCACGCAGACCCAGCACGCTGATGCGGTCGTCTTGGCCGATCTGGTCGTACGTGGCGGGGTCGGCGAAACGCAACGGCAGCAAGCCTTGCTTCTTGAGGTTGGTGTCGTGAATACGGGCGAAGCTGCGGGCGAAAATCACGCGACCGTTGCGGAATCGTGGCTCCATCGCCGCGTGCTCACGTGAAGAACCTTCGCCGTAATTTTGGTCGCCAATGGCGCACCACTTTTGACCAGATTCGCCGTAATGCTTGGCAATATCGGGGAAGCTGCGGGTTGATCCGTCGAGTTGGTCTTTTCCTTCGCCGACGGCGTCGGTGAACGCGTTGACAACGCCGATGAACAAGTTGCCGGAAATGTTTTCGAGGTGGCCGCGGTAGGTGAGCCACTTCCCGGCCGCCGAAATGTGATCGGTGGTGCACTTGCCTTTGGCCTTCATGAGCACGGGCAAATCGGTGTAGTCGTTACCATCCCAGGCGTCGAACGGTGCCAGTAATTGCAAACGATCCGACGTCGGCGACACGTCGACGTTTACGGCCGAGCCATCTTCTGGGGGTGGAATGAATGTGTCGACTCCGGCGTCGTAGCCGCGGGTGGGGAGGATCTCGCCGACCGGCGCATCCAGGCGCACCTCGGTGCCGTCGGGTGCGGTGATGGTGTCAACCGACGGATCGAAGTCGAGCCGACCCGAAAGCGCAATGGCGATCACGGTGTCGGGGGATGTGACGAAACTGAGTGTGTTAGCGCTGCCGTCGTTGCGCTTGGGGAAGTTGCGGTTGTAGCTGTTGACGATCGAGTTGGGCTTGTCGTTGACCCCAGCAGGACGTTCCCATTGGCCAATGCACGGGCCACAAGCGTTGGCTAACACTGTGGCCCCAATGGCTTCGAGATCGGCCAATAAACCGTCACGCTCGATGGTGGCCCGAATCTGCTCGGAGCCCGGCGTGATCAACAAATCGGTTTTGGCGCGAAGGCCCCGCGCTGCGGCCTGGCGGGCTACTGACGCCGCGCGAGTGATGTCTTCGTAGCTCGAGTTGGTGCAGGAGCCAATGAGGGCGGCCGAGACTTCCAGCGGCCAGTTGTTGGCCCGAGCTTGCGCCCCAACGCCCGCACCTACGGTGTTGGCACGGTCGGGCGAGTGGGGGCCGTTGATGAGCGGCTTGAGTGCGCTGAGGTCGATCTCGACGAGCTGGTCGTAGAGCGCGCCGTCATCGGGGCGAAGATCGCTGGCCACCGCGGCGGCCGCAGCAGCGATTTCGGCGCGGCCAGTGGCGGACAGGTAGGCACTCATATTGTCGTCGTAGGCAAACACGCTGCAGGTGGCGCCGATCTCGGCACCCATGTTGCAGATGGTGGCCTTACCGGTGGCCGAAATGGTGTCGGCACCCGGGCCGTGGTACTCCACGATGCCTCCGGTGCCGCCTTCGACGGTGAGGATGCGGGCCACTTCGAGGATGACGTCTTTGGGGCTGGCCCAGCCGCTGAGTTCGCCGGACAGGCGTACGCCGATGACCTTTGGCCACCGCACGTTGAACGGGAAGCCCGTCATCACGTCCACTGCGTCGGCGCCGCCGACGCCAATGGCCACCATACCCAAGCCGCCGGCGTTGGGGGTGTGGGAGTCGGTGCCGATCATCATGCCGCCGGGGAATGCGTAGTGCTCGAGCACAACTTGGTGAATGATTCCCGAGCCCGGGCCCCAGAAACCAATGCCGTATCGGGCGCTTACGCTAGATAGGAATGCATACACCTCTGCGTTGACGTCATTCGCAATGCGCAGGTCGGCGTTAGCGCCGGCCTTGGCCAAAATGAGGTGGTCGCAATGCACGGTGGCGGGCGCTTCCACTTGAGTAAGGCCGGCGGTCATGAATTGGAGCAGCGCCATTTGCGCGGTGGCGTCTTGCATTGCCACACGGTCGGGGCGGAAGTCGGCGTAGCTGCGGCCGCGTTCCATTTCTTGCGTCGCAGCATCGGTGAGATGGTTAATGAGAATTTTTTCGGTGAGCGTGAGCGGGCGGCCGAGACGTTCACGGCCCAGCGCGCTGCGCTCACGAAGTGTGCCGTAGACCCCGGCAACGAGGGAGATGGGCGTGTTGGCTTCGACGAGTGACATGTTGGCTCCTCTGTGATTTTTTGCCGGCCGGGAAGGTCGGCTTCTATGTAGACAAGTTTAATACAAGTGGGCCCGCCGTGCACGTAGGCGCGGTAAAAATATCCTCAAACTTGTTACCGTGCTGGCGTGCGTTCCATCCGATACCGCGAGATTGCCGACGACTTGCGTGAACGCATTGCGGCCGGCGAGTTTGCGTCTGGGCGGTTGTTGCCCAGTGAATCAGAACTCGGCGTGCGATACGGGTCTTCGCGAGTCACGGTACGTCGAGCACTCGACGTGTTAGGCGAGCAGGGGATCGTGGCCTCCAAACAAGGTTTCGGCTGGTTCGTGGCCGCAGCGCCCGTGCGTCAGGCCCTGGGAGCGCTGGGCACCATAGAAGCGCAATTGGCCGAGGTCGGTGCCAAGGCCGAACGCAAAGTGCTGGAGTTCGCCTTCGCGCCCGCTTCAGCACGGGCTCGCGAGGTGTTGGACTGCGACGAAGTGCTACGCGTGCGACGCGTCAACTTGGCTGATGGGCAACCGTTCGCACGAGTCACGGTGTGGTGCCCGGCGCACATGGCGGCTGGGCTCAGCCGAGCCGACGTGGAGCGTTCTCCGTTTTACGAACTGCTCGACGTGCCTCTGGCGTCGGCTACACAGACCATTGGTGCTGATGCGGCGTCGGCTGCTGATGCCAGCGTGCTGGACATCCCGGTTGGCTCGCCGGTGTTGCGCTGTGAACGCATCACGCGTGACGAGCACGGGCGTGCCGTCTTGTTGAGCGTGCACGTGTTCCCTGCCCATCGCACCGAGTTCGTAGTGGAACTCAGCCAAGCCGAGCGTTCAATCGCACCCAGCGGATTGCGTCTCGTCGAATAGGTTGTCGTGCGCCGCGGGGCCGCCTACAGGCAGGCGTACACCGCGTCGATGAGGCGAATCGTGCGCGGGTCGCCGGTGAGACTGTTGTCCATTTTGTTCATCACATAGCCAAACGCCACGCCCGATTCCGGATGACCAAAACCCACGGACCCGCCGGCACCGGTGTGGCCGAACGATCCAGGGCCGCCGTAGAGGGACGTGATGCCGTGCGTCATAAAGCCGCAGCCAAAGGTGGATTCCATCAGGAGTGTGAGGTCCGCGCCACTGGTGCGTGTGATGCGGGCGTAGTCGATCGTGGCGGGGCTCACGAGGTGGACGCCGTCGATGTGGCCCATGGCCCCTGCGTACATGCGAGACAATGAGGAGGCATTTGTCACGCCGTTCGCGGCGGGGATTTCGGCGGCGCGAATCTTGCGGGAATTGAACATCTCGCTGGCGTCTCCAAGTCCACCGAAGGTGCCGGAGAGGCCCATGGCTTTGCCGAAAATTGTGTCGGGGCCCATAAACATGGCGGCCATTTCGGCTACCTCAGGCGGGAAGGGATCAGCGGCTATGAGCGGTGCCACACGGGGTTCCATCGCCTCGGGCAAACCAATCCAAAAATCCAAGCCCAGTGGCGCGGCGACTTCCTCACCAAAAAACCGGCCGATGTTGCGCCCATCGACTTTGCGCACCAGTTCGCCAGCGAGCCAACCGTAGGTAAGGGCGTGATAGCCATGTTGGGTGCCTGGCTCCCAGTACGGGGCTTGGGCGGCGAGGGCGGCGCACACGGGCCCCCATGCCAGCACCTCGTCGAGTGACGGGGGGTTGTCGACGGTGTACAACCCGGCCTGGTGACTGAGCATTTGCTCGACCGTCACGCCTGCTTTGCCACCCTGCGCGAACTCTGGCCAGTACTGAGCGACCGGCGCCGTGTAGTCAATTAGCCCGCGATCTGCCAACATCGCTACGCACAATGCAGCCGCGCCTTTGGTGGACGAAAACACCAACTGCACATTGTTAGAGGTGTACGGAATCGTCCTGGCTTCATCGACGTGACCGCCCTGGAGATCAACGACGTGCTTGCCGTGGAGGTACACCGACGTGGTCGCACCGACCTCCAGGGAATCAACGAAATTTTGGGCGAACGCCTCG
>JAYWAI010000072.1:0-6867 GCA_043782545.1 Acidimicrobiia bacterium | reverse complement strand
CCCGATTGCTTAAAACCGCCATGGGGCATTTCGCTCACTAGTGGGCCGTGATCATTCACCCACACAGTGCCGAATTGCATGGCGTTGGCCATGCGGTGAGCTCGGCCAACGTCCTTGGTCCACACTGAGGCGGCCAGGCCGTAGTCGACGCCGTTGGCCCACCGCAGCGCTTCGGCTTCGTCGGAGAATTTCTGCACGGTCACTACAGGGCCAAATACCTCGCGCTGCACAATTTCGTCGCTTTGCTTGAGGTCACACACCACGGTGGGCTGGTAGTAGAAACCGTTGCGGGTTTCGATGGCGCCACCAGTGGCGATTCGGCCGCCAGCGTTGGCCGCCCGCTCCACGAATCCAGCGACTCGGCCGAGTTGTTCTTCGGAAATCACGGGGCCGAGTTCGGTGTCGCCGTTGGAAATATCGCCCGAATTGAGCGACGCCGCGGCCTCGGCGAGCCCGGCTACAAAATCGTTGTAAATGCCCGGCCCGGCAATGACACGCGTCGCCGCGGTGCAGTCCTGCCCAGCGTTCCAATAGCCGAACGTGCGCACGCCAGCAATGGCTGCTTCGATATCGGCGTCATCGAAAATCACGACGGGCGCTTTGCCGCCGAGTTCGAGATGGACGCGCTTCATGGTGTCGGCAGCCGATCGCATGATGATCTTGCCGGTGGTGGTTTCACCGGTGAGCGAAACGATGCGCACATCGGGATGCGACACCAATCGAGCGCCGCAATGTTCTCCATCACCGGTGACCACGTTGAACACGCCGGCCGGGAAGCAATCGGCGGCGAGTTCGGCCAGTTTGAGCGCGGTCAGCGGCGTGAGTTCAGACGGCTTGAGCACAATTGCGTTGCCCGCGGCCAACGCAGGGCCGACTTTCCAGCCCGCCATCATCATCGGGTAGTTCCATGGCGCAATCAGCGCCGCGACGCCAAGCGGCTCACGGCGCAAGATCGATGTGTAGCCAGTGAGGTACTCGCCCGGGGCTTGCACGGTCATGGCTCGAGCGGCGCCGGCGAAAAATCGGATGTTGTCGATGAGCACGTCGATCTCGCCGGGTACGGCAGCGATTGGCTTGCCGGCATTGACGCTCTCGAGCGCAATCAGTTCATCGGCGTTGGCGGCAATGGCATCGGCGAATTTGTTCATGGCCTGGGCGCGACCACCGGGCGATCTGGTTGACCAACCGTCGTACGCTGCCACCGCAGCCGCCACAGCACGGTCCACGTCCACTTCGCAGGAGCTGGCGACCCGGCCGATGACTAGGCCTGTCGAGGGGGCCAAGACATCGTCGAGTTTCCCGTCGGCGGACGTTACCCACTCGTTGTTGATGAAGTTTGCCGGTTGGGTGATGACGCTCATCGGAGCTCCTTTGACACAGGGTGCGTGGCTGTGGTGCATCTTTGCCGGGGGATTCGTACCTACGCAAGCACGAAACGAGGGAATTCGCAGAATTTACGGCGAATTCCGATGTTTTCCTTGCTTTGTGGGGTTTGGAGGGCGTAGTTTCGCAAACCAATATCGTCAACCAGCCGACGGGTGCGTCGCTGCGAAAACGGGCCGTAGGAGGGTCCAACGGATGACTGACCAGCCCATGGGCAACGAGCGCGGCTCGGTAGAACTCACCGACGTAACCAAGCGTTTTGGCGCCATGGTGGCCGTCGACAAGTTGAACTTGACGGTGAAGCCTGCCGAATTTCTGTCGCTTCTCGGGCCATCTGGTTGCGGGAAAACTACGACGTTGCGGATGCTGGCCGGGTTTGACCAGCCCGACGAAGGTTTTATTCGCATTTCTGGTGATTTTGTGCAGGGCGTTCCGCCGTATAAGCGCGATGTCAACACGGTGTTTCAGCACTACTCGCTTTTTCCGCACATGACCGTGGCCGAGAATGTGGCATACGGGTTGCGTCAAAAGAATTTCCGGAAAGCCGAAATCAACCAACAGGTTGGCGATGTGCTCGACATGGTCAAGATGACCAAGCTGGCGAGTCGCAAACCCAAACAGATGTCAGGCGGTCAGCAACAGCGGGTGGCTCTCGCCCGGGCTCTGGTGAATCGACCCAGCGTGTTGTTGCTCGACGAGCCGCTAGGAGCGTTGGATCGCAAGTTGCGTCAAGAGATGCAGATTGAGTTGAAGTTGTTGCAACGCGAGGTCGGCATCACATTTGTTTTCGTGACACACGATCAAGAAGAAGCGCTGTCGATGTCAGACCGCATAGCGGTCATGCTAGACGGTCACATTGAGCAACTCGCCGACGCCGACACCATTTACGATCAACCCGTGTCAGCTTTCGTCGCTGGTTTCATTGGCCAAAATAACTTTTTCCGAGGCACGGCAACCGAGCAGCCCGGAGAGGTGTTGTGTGATGGTTTGTTAGTGCGCGGTGTACATCGTGAGGCTGTCGCAAATGGCGAATCAGCGTTGGTGACCGTGCGCCCGGAGGCGATTTCGTTGGCGCTAACGACGCCCGACCAACCGTACAACTCGGTGTCTGGCCTACTAGCGGGTGTGTCTCCATTGGGTGACGTGATCCAGTTCGTGGTGCGTGCGGCAGGGCGTGATGTGCTCGTGCGTTCACCACGTCACGCCGCTGCGCGCCTTGAGGTCGGGCAGACAGTTTTTGTTTCTTGGCCGGCGGATTTGGCCCAAATATTTTCAGCTACGCAATCTGATCTCGTGATGGCCGACCCGGCCGCTGAGGCATCGCACTAATCCGCCACACCAAACAGGAGAACCCCGGAACATGTCTGACAACGAAGTTCGCATTCTGACTACACCCCAAGGCGCAATGAACCTGCGCAACGAAATGAGCCGCCGAGGCTTTTTGATGCTCAGCGCGGGAGCGTCAGCCGCTGCCGTTCTTGCCGCTTGCGGGAGTTCAAAGTCTGCAACGGCAACAACGACCAAGGCCGCCGGAGCGGTTGGCAACCCTGCGGCCAAATCATTCAAGCTCTATACATGGGCCGAGTATGACGAACCAGCGTTGATGCAAAGCTTCGGGTCGATCACCATCGATATTTTCAATTCCAACGAAGAGGCCGTATCGAAGCTGGCTGGGGCCAAGGGCACATCTGGTTACGACATGGTCGTGCCGACCGGCGGCTACATCCCCCAAATGGCCAAAGCGGATCTGCTCGAAGCCCTTGACCTCACCCGTCTCTCTAACTTCAAAAATCTTGACCCTGCGTATCGCAACCAACCATGGGACCCGAACAATAAATATTCGGTGTGCAAAAATTTCGGCACAACCGGATGGATTTATGACACCCAAGTGGTGAAGACCCCAGTGAAGACCTGGAACGACTTCATCACTGCCTGTCAAACTGTGGCCAAAGGCAACTGTTCAGTGCTCGACACCGCCCCCAACCTTTGCGGTATCTATTTCTGGGCCAACGGGATCAACTGGACAACTGAGAAGAAGGAAGATCTCGACGCGTGCGAGAAATTCATCGTGAACGACTTCGCGAAGAATCTCAAAGCGTTTGACTCGTATCCGGGCATCAACCTGACCAAGGGCGACTATGCAATTTCGCAAATTTGGAACGGCGACGCTCGTCAAGGGTTGAAGAAATTGGTGGAGGCGGGCAAGGACCCCAAGCGATATGTGTGGGGTCTTGGCGCACCGAAAACGGAAATCTTTATGGATAACTGGTGCATCCTGAAGGGCGCAAAAAACCTCGATGCCTCCTACAACTTCATTGATTTCATTTTAGACCCGGCCAACTCGGCCAAGGACTTGGCGTTCCACGGTTACAACACGGGTTTGACGGGCATCGAAAAACTGGTGGGCGCGGATGTCACGTATCAGGACATGATTTGGGTGACGCCCGAACAACAAAAGCAGCTCGAGTCTGGCGTCGTGAACTCAGCTCAAGATCGCCTTGTTGACATTTACAACAAGGCGAAAGCTGCTGCGGGCAAGTAGGCACGGGGCGTATGGCGGCGTGTCGAGCACGGTCGACAAGCGAGGTTTGAGGTGACGGCTATTTCAACGTCGCTCGACCTCGGGCCACCGGCTCGCCGCCGCCTGCGTGCCCCCAAGTTCTTGTTGGCTATTCCGGGGTGGATCTGGTTCCTGGCGTTTTTCGCCGCGCCGTTGGGTTTGGTGGTCTACAACTCGTTCGGGACAAAGATTCCTGGTACGGCTGGCGACGTATCGATGGATCACCTCACGCTGGATCGGTATCGCGAGTCACTGAACAGCACGTTTTTTTCTGTGTTCAAGACCACGATGCAGATTTCGTACATTGGTACTCTTTTGTGTTTCGCCATTGGATTTCCGGTTGCTTACTGGTTGGCCACTCGCGCCTCGGCCCGGTTCAAGGGCGTGTTGCTGGGCCTCGTGATTATCCCGTTTTGGACAAACTTTTTGATTCGAACGTTGTCATGGACAATCGTTTTGTCGCCTGAGGGTTACCTTTCACATCAATTGCAATCGTGGGGAATATTGGGCGGCCCGATTCACATTCTGGCGACAAAGACAGCTGTTCAAATTGGCGTCGTGTACAACTATTTGCCGCTAATGATTTTCCCCTTGTTCGTGGCGTTGGATCGCCTAGATCCCACACTTCGGGAGGCCAGCAAAGATCTCGGGGCCGACCCAGTTCGCACGTTCCTGCGAGTCACGGTTCCGTTGGCGATGCCGGGAATCGTGGCAGGTTTGCTGCTCGTCTATATCCCATTGGCGGGCGACTATTTGACGGCGAAAATTCTCGGGAAGGCGAAAGGGAACATGGCAGGTGCTTTCATCGCCAGTCAGGTCATCGACGCCCAAAACGTGCCCAGTGGTGCGGCGATGGCGGTGATTCTGATCTTGCTCATTTTGGGATCGATTCTGGCCGTCGGCGGCATTGGATTGGCCATCAGCAAGTTGCTTGGTTTGGCTCGGCGTGTCGATGTTGTTGAGGCGAGTGTGCGATGACGGCGGTCGTAGTGCGTCGCAAACGGGATTGGCTGAGCTTCGGCCTCGGGTCATGGGCAGTCGTGGTCTACATCTTTTTGTTCATTCCGATCGGATTTTTGATCGGGCATTCGTTTACTAAGTCGTCCGCGTTCGAGGTGTGGGCCGGGCCTCCGACATTGAAGTGGTATCCCAAGGTTTTTGACAACGACCAACTTACAAACGCCATCACTGCATCATTCAAAACTGCCTTTGGGGCAACGATCGTGGCCACGCTCATTGGTTCGCTGGCTGGGATCACGATGGCTCGCCGCAAGGGTCGTTGGACGAAACCATTCTTGGTACTTGTGTTGCTAGTTCTGGTCACACCCGAGATCGTGGACGCATTCGGGTTGTTGCGCTGGTTTGTCTCGAACCAACTTCAATTCAACTTGGAGGGCACAATATTCTCGCTTCGTGAGGGGCTGTTACCGCTCATCATTGGCCAATCGTTGTTTTCAACCGCCGTGGTGATCTTGATTGTGAGAGCACGCATGGAAGGCCTCGATGAGACCTTGGAGCAGGCCGCAGAAGATCTCTATGCCACGCCCCGCCGGGCGTTCATGCAAATAACGCTGCCACTTGTTTCACCGGCAGTTTTTGCGGCAGCTCTCCTGGCCTTCACTCTGAGCCTCGACAACACGATCGTCAGCAATTTCGTTAATACGCCTGGCAATTCCACGCTTCCCGCTTACGTATTCGGGAAGACAAAATCTGTGCTTGGTCCCGATATCGCCGCGGCATCCACCATGATGCTTTTGGTTACGTTGGTGGCGTTGGGGTTGGTGGTTGTGGTGTTGAAACGAGCAGGGGACTCCTCGTCGGATATTGCGGCCACGATAACTGGGCAATAGAGCCTTGCCGCATTGTGTGGTCGTTGGCGCGGGGCTCGCGGGTTTGGCCGCCACGCAACGATTGAGCGATGCCGGTTGGCGAGTAACTCTGCTTGAGGCCAGTGATCGGCCGGGTGGGCGAGCGCGCACCGAGCGAGCGTTTCGCGCTGGGCAGTATGCCGATAGTGGTGCGGAATGGATCGACGATACCCACCACCGGTTACTGACGCTTGTCGACGAGTTTGGTCTCGAGTTGGAGCCAGACAGCGGGCCGTGGTCGGAACACAACAGTTTCGTTTTTCGACACAGCACATTGCGTTCCTATGCCGACATATTGACGAGCGGAGCGGGCGTGGAATTGGACCGGTTTTACGGATGGATCGATGAGAAGGCCAACGGCATTCCCGACGCTGCTCACCCGAGTTTCGCTGCCGATGCGGAAGTACTCGATGCACTTTCGATGGCAGACCTGATCGCTCTGCACAATTTGGGCGACGATGCTCAATTTTCCGTCACGCGCCACGTACAAAGCGAATATGCGTGCGAGCCCCACGACATCAGCGTGTTGTTTGTGGTGCAACAGGAGGCGCTGGCGTTGCAAACCCAGTCGAGCGACGGCCAGTGGTCACGGCGCTTGGCCGGCGGGCTCGACCAAATCCCTCGTGAATGGGCCCGACGTCTGGGCAAGTACGTGACCTATGGAGCGCACGTCACTTCGATCGAGGCGAGCGATAAGGGCGTGGTTGTTGCCACCGCAACCGGTGAGTTAGTCGATGCCGATTGCGTGATCGTGACGGTGCCGTTCCCGGTCGTTCGGGCAATCACGATTGCGCCACCGTTACCAGCGACGGTCGCCCGAGCAGTCGCTGAGTTGGGCATGGGTACGATCACGAAAGTGTTTGTGCAATATGACCAGCGAGTCTGGCGTGATCACGATATCCGCGACATGGAGACCGATCTTGCGCCACAACGATTTTATGAGCCGACCGTTGCCCAGCCTGGCTCGCACGGCATTTTAACGGCGTATGTGGGCGGCCAATGTGGCGCGGCCATGGCTTCGAAAACGCCAACGGAACGTGAACGTGACGTGGCCAG
>JAYWAI010000071.1:0-2605 GCA_043782545.1 Acidimicrobiia bacterium | reverse complement strand
TCGACGCCATCGTCCACGAACTGTCGAAACATTTCGTGAAGTTCCGGCGCTTCAGGCGTTGTACGAGTGCCGCTGAGCGTGCCGACAATTTGGGGTCGCAGACCAACGGATTCGGCTATGTGCGACACCATGTGGGTAGTCGTGGTCTTCCCGTTTGTTCCCGTGACGCCAACCATGCGCATCAACCGAGATGGGTGTCCAAAAACAGCCGACGACACCGGGCCGAGAAATCGCCGCACCGAAGCCACGTGCAGTTGTGGCGCGTCAACTGACACAGGACGTTCGACAAGCAAGGCCACGGCGCCGGCTTCAATTGCCTGCTGCGCGAAGTCGTGGCCATCATGGCGATCACCGGGCACGCACGCAAAAATTGAGCCTGCTCGTACTCGCCGGGAATCGTGGGTGATGTGATCGATCACCCGTTCCGAATACGTTGACCCAGAAACGGGTGACCCAGAAAGTCTTGCGTCAGCCTGTGCCGGGAGAGCCTCCTTCAGTTGTTCGAGGGACACTGGAGTTGCGGTCATGGCTTACGAAGCCCGACCCGATGGCGGTACTTGGTACGTCCGAAGCACCACCTTGGCGATATCCGCAAAAACTGGTGCTGAGGTATTGCCGCCAGTTGGGTCGGCTGGCTGTCCATTCACGCCCGGGAGTAGCTGGTCGCTGTGCGGCAGAAACACCAACTCCGGGTGATCAAACGTGATCAGGATCGTGTACTCCGGGTTAATTGCCGGAACGAAGCCAGCGAACCCAGTGATGTATCCGTGGTCCTCGTAGCCCGTACCGCCGGGCAACGGCACTTTGGCCGTACCAGTTTTCCCAGCAACGGTATACCCTTCAACCGCGGCCAGATTTCCGGTGCCATTGAGGCCGGTCACGACGCCCTGCAAAATTTGAGTGACCTCATTCGCCGTCTCTGTGGACACAACTCGGTGCCCAGCGGTGGCCGGCACATCGTGATGCACACCGTGATCGTCGATCGTGCTGAGCACGAGTCGGGGCGGCACATAAACGCCGCTGTTGGCAATCGTGTTGTACGCGGCCAGCATTTGCAGCGCGGTTACCGACAATCCCTGACCGAGCGGCACCGAACCAATGTCAGATTCTGACCACCGTTTGATGTCCAGCAAAAGGCCCCGAGACTCTCCCGGGAATCCCAACTCGGTGGCCGCGGCGAACCCAAAGCGCCGCAGGTATGTGTCGAGCCGGGGAGCACCCAGCTGTTCGGCGATGCGGATCGTGCCCAGGTTGCTGGATTGGGAGATGATCTCTGCCACCGTCATGGGCTTGGGTGCACCAGCGATGTGATCCTTGAACACTTTGTCGTTGAAAGCAATTTCTTCAGGCACGTCGATCTGAGTTGCCGGCGTGACCAAGCGTTCTTCAAGGGCCGCCGACAGCGCAATGAGTTTGTTCATTGACCCCGGTTCAAACACATCTGTTGCTGCGTAATTCACGATCGAGGGGTGCGCGGGTTCGTACTCGATGGGCGGTAGCGTCGGGGCGACGGGAGCAACGGTCGTGGTGGCGGCCGGAACGGTAGTGGTCGCCGCAGGGTCGGCCGCTGGATCCACGGCCGGAGCGACGGTCGTGGCCGTTGCAGGGACACTTACCCCGGTCGTGGCGGCCGCCACGACCGGCGGAGCTACCGGTGGTTTCTGCGCGCCGCGGTCAATATTCGATAGCGCAACAATTTCGCCCGTTCGACGATTCATGACGATCGCGGTGGCGTGTCGGGCGTGATTTCGATCGACTTGGGCACTCACAATTTTGTCGATTTCGTATTGCAACGATCGATCCAGTGACAGGCGCAAACCTTGCCCCTGAACAGCTGGAGTGCCCGTTCGGTCAGCTGAGGAAATGGTGTTGCCGTTGCGATCTTTTTCGATGACTTCGCGCCCGGGCACCCCATTTAGCGTGGCTTGATATTGCAATTCGAGCCCAGAAATTCCCTTGTTGTCGACGTCCACATTGCCAATGATGGAAGCCGCCAGGTCATCGGCAGGCGAGAATCGTTTCGGCTCGACCAACAGAAAGACGCCCTTGAATTTCTTCGTGTCGATCAACCGTTGAATCGCATCGGCGGCGTCGTTGTCGACTTTGCGAGCGAGGTAGACAAAGTGGCCGGTCGACTTCAATAGCTTCGTCACTTCGGGCGCATCCCGCTTGAGAATGTCGGCCAGCGCCTGACCCTGAAGTCCCGGGTCACTAACTTGAGTCGGGTCAGCCCACACCGTGCGCTGCTCGGCCGACATGGCGAAAATGAGATCGTTGCGGTCCACGATCGAGCCGCGGTTGGCGGCCAACGTGACCGTGCGGTTGCGCTGGGCCACACCCATCGTCTCGTAGTAGCCGGGGCGGATGGCCTGGAGGTAGGCCAGCCTGGCCACCATCACCGCGCCAACAAGCCCGAAGATAATGAGGAGTCCGGTGAGCCGTCGCTTGTGATTGGTGCGAACTTCCCGATGGGGCGAGCGCGGCGCGCCCAGTGAGCGTGACGAGCGCGATGTATCGCGGCGTGTCGGCTGTGCAGTCACTGGTCGGCGCGCTGCTGGCCCGCCAACAGTTCGGCGTGCCGCCGACGAATTTGGCGTCTGGCGCC
>JAYWAI010000070.1:0-6912 GCA_043782545.1 Acidimicrobiia bacterium | reverse complement strand
TAATGCTGGGCACGATGTGATCTCGCAACGTGGCTGGGCCGGTGCACCAGGTGAGCGTGCCGTCAGCCATGGTGGCGGCAAGTTTCAACATGATCGGTGCCAGCGCGGCGATGACGACCGGAAATTCTGTGTGCCCCGCCACATTAAATGTGCCGTAGCCCTTGAGAACACTGCCTTGGAACCCGGACGATTTCGTGGCGTTGATCGATTGCAAAATAGTGAGATATTCACGCATATGGATCGCGGGCTTGTCGAAGGAGTAGCCGTACATTCCCTCGATCACCATTTGATGGCTGAGCCCCAGACCCAAACACAATCGCCCGCCGGCGGCCACATTGGTGGTCATGGCCTGCTCAGCCATTGCCATGGGATGCTTGGGAAAAGTGGGCAGTACCGAGGTACCCAGCTCAATCGTGCTGGTCGCTTGCCCGGCTAAGGCAAGGGCCGTCAGTGCATCACCATCGAATACCTGGGGCGTCCAAAAAGAAGCGAAGCCTTGCTCCTCGGCCAACTTGGCGGCCTCCACGATGCCTAACAGACCAGTCGGACCTGCACCTACAAAGACGCCAATTTTCATCCCGAGACCTTACCCGTAATCCGCCAGCGGCGACGGTGCTGGAGTGGCAGACTTTGGCCATGAAGTTGCGCACTGCTTGCCCGTTGGATTGCCCTGACACGTGTTCGATCGATGCCGAGGTGGTCGATGGCCGGCTGCTTGCCGTGACGGCGGCGCCGGGCAATTCGTTTACGCAGGACTTCATTTGCCAAAAGGTGTCCAAGCATGCAGAGCGCGTCTACTCACCGTTGCGAATCCTGACGCCGATGTTGCGCACCGGCCCCAAAGGTTCCGGAGAATTTGCACCGATTTCGTGGGCCGAAGCCCTCGCCCTCTTCGTGGAGAAAGTACGCGCCGCGCTCGCCACCCACGGCGCTGATTCCGTGGTGCCGTATCTGTACAACTCATCGGCGGGGGCACTCAACTCATCGGGTGTGAGCGAGCGCCTGTGGGCAGAGTTGGGTGCCGCCGAAGTGGAGCACACCATTTGCGCAGCGACGACGGGCGCTTCGTGGGAGGCCGTCTACGGCGATATGCCCAGCGTGCACCCTGGCGATGTGGTGCACTCGAAATTCATTGTGGTGTGGGGCGCCAACCCCACCGTGAGCAACATTCACTTACCGCCGCTGATTCACCAGGCCCAACTCGCTGGAGCCAAGTTGGTGGTAATCGACCCCCGCCGTACGGGCATCGCCAAACGGGCCGATTGGCATTTGGCGGTGCGGCCTGGCACCGACGTGGCGTTGGCATACGGTATGGCGAATCATTTGCACGTGAATAATTCGCTAGCGAACGATTTCATCGAGCGTCATGCTTCTGGCGCGAAAGCTTTTTTGGACGAAGCCGCGAATTGGCCACTCGATCGCACCGCTGATGTGACTGGGGTCGACGCCGACACCATTGCTGAGGTAGCCGCGGCCTGGGCGGCGACCCGACCCAGCATGCTGCGATTCGGTTGGGGCCCAGAACGGAATCGCAATGGTGGCTCAAGCTGTCGGGCGATCTTGTCGCTGCCGGTGCTTATGGGCCATTTTGGCGACCTGGGTTCTGGTGTCCTCGGCAGCACCAGCGGGTTGACACCCACGTCGTTGGGCCGCCTGCGAGCCACCAGTCGCCTCCCGCACCGGATGATCAATATGAATTCGCTGGGTGCCGTGTTGTGCGGGCATGACGGTCATTCACCCGTCGACGTGTTCTTCGTGCAGGGCGCCAACCCCGCCGTGATGAATCCCAACCAACGCCTCGTGCACGAGGGCCTGCGCCGCGACGACCTCTTCACTGTCGTGCACGATCAAGTCATGACAGACACGTGCAACTTCGCCGACCTGGTGCTGCCAGCCACCACCCATTTCGAGGTCGACGATGTGGCTGGGTCGTATGGCTCGTACATCCTGCAGCCCGTTCATAAGGTCATCGAACCAGTGGGAGAATCGCTGTCAAACATTCAATTGGCGCAACGGTTGGCGCATGCTTTTGGGTTTGATACCTCGGTTTACGACATGTCGGCTGCACAGCAGATCGACGTCAGCGTGCAGAGTGACCTCGTGAAAAACGGCAACGCCGATGAGTTCCTGGCCGCAGGCGGCATCAAGCAATTCCTGGACGTTTTACCCGAATTTTCCGACGGTGCCAAAGGCCAGCGAGCGCAACTGTGCGTGCCCGAATTGGGTGACCTGGCCGTGCCGAAGTTCCAAGAATTGGTGACGCCCAATTTTCCGTTCACGGTGATCTCGCCGGCCACACATCGTACGATCAATTCAATGTTTGGCGAATTTAATTCGCCAAAATTTACGATCTCGATACATCCGAGTGACGCGTCGATCTTGGGCCTCGAGGCCGGTGTGCGGGTGCGCGTCTGGAATGAATTGGGATCGATCGAACTACCCGCGAATCTTGACCCAGATCAGCGCACCGGCACGGTCACTATTCCCAAGGGCATTTGGATGGACGCCGCTGGTGGCCTCACGGTGAATGCGCTCGTGCCGGATTCGCTCAACGATCTGGCCGACGGGGCATGCTTCAACGACACGCGTGTGGCGATCGAACGAGCGCTACCGCAATATTGATCGCTACCGCGAAGTTGACAATGTGGTGGACCGCGCCACCGTGGTGATGGTGCCGTCGTCAGCAACCAACCAACCACCAACACCGTAAAACCGAAGAAGATTCTGACCGTCAACAGGGCCAGCCAGCAACGCTGCTTTAGCGAGTCCTTCGGCCCACCACGCTTCGTCGGCCTGCACGGCAACGGCGACTAACCCGGTGGCTCCAGGCTTACCGGTCGATGGTTCAATGAGATGGTGAGCGAATTCGCCCGATGCAGTGGGCCAACGGCGCACCACGCTTGACGACATCACAATGGCGCCGGTTTCCACGGGCGCCACGCAAATCGGTGTTGAAGGATCGAGGGGATTTTCGACGGTGATGGGCCAACCGCCGTCGATCGGGCATTCACCCGACACCCGAATATCTCCGCCCATGCCAATGCACGCACTTGTGGCGCCGCGTTCGATAAGCCAGGCGGCCACGCAATCGGCGGCGAATCCTTTGCCGACGCCGCCCAAATCGAGCCGGACGCCTCGCGGCAACATGACCGTGCCATTGGCATGATTGAGCTTGATGCCAATACAGCCAGGGGTAGGCATGCAATCGGCGGGACGAGGGCGGGCTCGTTGGAGCACTTGCTCGAAGGACCGGTCGTAGCCAACTGCTTCCAATGCGGCGAGCACAGTCGGATCAAAGCGTCCATCGGTAGATCGCCACAGGGCAACTGCTCGGTCGATGAGCGCGAACGTCTCGGGGGAAACCACGTGCTCGACATCGGGATTGGCGTTGATTTTGCACAGTTCGCTGGTGGGATCAAAGCGACTCCACAGCCGTTCGAGGCGTCGAAGTTGTTCGACGCCCCAATCGGCGAGATCATCGGCTTCGGCCTCATCGACGCACACCATGAGCTCGGCGACCGAACCCATGACCCGTACGTTTCTATCGGCCCAAATCAGCATGCGCTATTGATACCACGAAAAGGTGCAGAAGTGGTGCAGCTTGTCAGCACGGAGGCAACGGTGAGGCGCCGCACGAGGGCGGAGCAACGGTCGTTGGTGCGGGCGGCTTTGTGGTGGGTGCAGCCGTCGTGGGCGGGGGAGGAGGCTGAGTGGTCGGGGCAGGCGGTGGTTGTGTGGTTGCCGCCGGAGGTGGAGTGGTACCAGCTGGTGGCTTGGTGGTGGCGACAGGTGGCGGAGTCGTTGCCGCGGGAGGCGGGTTGGTGCCTGCCGGCGGTGGTGTCGTGCCAGCAGGCGGTTTGGTCGTGGCGGCGGTCGACCCGGGTGCCGGGGCCGCAGTCGCCGCTGGTACGCCTGCGGCCGAGACGGTTGGTGCGGGAGCGCCTGGTTGGGGAGCTACGCCAGGAGCGGTGGTGGTGCCTTTGGCCGCAGTGGCCGGCGTGGTCGCTCCGGGCTTCGTTGCGCCGGCACCCAGTACGGCGGCACCCGGAGTAACCGAGCCAGGAACGATCAAGGCGCCGGTGGCTGGATTCACGGTGGTGGTGGCATTGGGGTCGACAGTGGCAGTCGGGTCGGTTGCGGCGGCGGTGGAATCAACGGCTGCGTTAGCGTCCGCTGCCGGGGCGGTGGTGGTTGGTGTCTTGGTGGTGACCTTTTTCGCCGCACCACCGTAGGCGGGTTGGTGGGCGGCCATGACGGTCACCAAGCTGAACAGCGAAGCGGTCGACAACCCGGTAGCTATGAAGCGACTTGCCTCAGCCACGTGGATCTTTTTTCTTTTTTTGACGGCCGGCTTGAGCGCGGCAGGCTTTTTCGTTGGGGGGGGAGTCATAGGTCAGCCTCAGTCGTCTTGCGCGTCGGTAGCGGGCTGAGTTGTCTTCGTAGCGCCGCCGGAGTGATGGTGAACGGCTGGGGCTGGCGCTTTCGGCGCAGCCACGACGACCGGGGGATCAGTCACCTCAGGCTTGGGAGCTGGAGGAATGACGACCACGACGGGAACTTCTGGCGGTGACCCGATCGGGTCAGGGATGCCAGCAGCCACGACAACGGGTGCTGCAGCCACGACAACAGGCGCTGCGGTTTGTACGTGGGTAACTTCGGGTGCCAGCGCGACCACTATGGGTGGTGCCTGCGGAATGGGGGCAACGGGCACGTAGGCGCTGGCGAGCTGCACCCCGGAATGCTCCGGAGCCACAAATGAAGCTCCCAACACGCTGGCGCCATCGTTAGCTGATGCGGCGGGAATTTCAGCAACCGCGGGAGCTTCTGCGGCGGGCGTCTCGATATACGCGGCCGGTGTGGCCACGATGGCGACGCCGTCGACTTGTTGAGCCTGGTCAACGGGTGCGTCAGCAACCTGCTTCTTGTTTCCAGCGGCATTGCCGATCCCCAGAAGCTGGGGATTCGTGACCGCGGCGAGAGCGGTGGTGCCAGTAACGGCGCTGACCGCGGCCATTGCTCCAGCTGCAAGAACGGACTTTCGCTTCATGGTTGCTCCTTCTGGCACTTGCGTGCCCCCCGTGATTGACGATCTCGTCGATGTAGGTATCGGCACCGTACGTGACATCCGTTACAGGGTCGTAGGGCTTTTACCCACTCTTTACGTTCATTTGTCGGGATTTGTACGTTCGCTAGCAATTCCATGACCAAAGGGCACATTTCAGCCGTGTGACGGTCGCCGACATCCAGCTGAAATATACCGGTGTCAGAGAGTGGGCACTTGGTCATGCCCGGCGTGAAGAGGGCGTCTAATGTGCGCGATATGAAAGTTGCCCTCACCGTTACCGACTTCATCGACCGCGCCGAATTGGTCTACGGCGACCGCGTCGGGCTCATCGACGAACCCGACCAACCGGCAGAATCATGGGGGTCGCTCACGTATCGTGAGATGGCAATGCGGGCGAGGGCTCAGGCTGCGGGTCTGGACCGTTTGGGCATTAGGCCCGGCGAACGGGTGGCCGTGATGAGCCAGAATTCGGCTCGCCTGGCGACAGGTTTTTTTGGAGTCAGCGCGTCCGGACGGGTGCTCGTGCCGATCAATTTCCGGTTGGCCGCCGAGGAGGTCCGCTACATCGTGGAACACTCTGGCGCCAAAGTGTTCATTGTTGACCCCGAACTCGACGACGACATGCAATCAATTTCGGCGGAGCACCGCTTCGTGATCGGCGCTGAGAGCGATGCCGAACTGTACGACTTCGATCACGACCCTGCCGCCTGGGCCACTCCTGACGAAGACGCCACCGCCACGATTAACTACACCAGCGGTACCACGGCCCGTCCCAAAGGTGTGCAGCTCACGCATCGCAACATTTGGCTGAATGCCGCCACATTTGGCTGGCACATGGGTGTTAGCGATCGTGACGTGTTGTTGCACACGCTTCCCCAGTTCCATTGCAATCTGTGGGGCATGATCTATGCCGTCACGGGCATGGGCGGCCAGCATGTTGTGTTGCGCAAGGTTGATGGCTCAGAAATTCTGCGTCGGGTGCGCGATCACGGCGTGACACTTTTGTGCGGAGCTCCGGCGGTGGTCAACATGATTTTGGACGCTGCTGCCACGTGGGATGGCGAAATTCCCGGGCGTGATCGAGTGCGAATGGTCGTAGCGGGGGCGCCTCCTCCCACGAAAACTATTGAACGTATGGAGACCGAATTGGGGTGGGAGTTTGCCCAGATCTACGGCCTCACCGAAACAGCACCATTGCTCACCGTCAATCGACGCCGGGCAGAGTTTGACGACCTGACGACGCACGAGCGAGCGGCCAAGCTCAGCCGCGCCGGGTCGCCGGCACTGGGAGTGTCTATGGCCATCAGCAAAGACGGCGAAATTCTGGCCCGCAGCAACGTGGTGATGGGCGGCTATTGGGGTCAGGCCGAGGCCACTGCAGACGCCATCAAAACGCCCGTCGGCTCGGCCGACGACTTCTTCCACACCGGTGATGGCGGCGTGATCGACGACGAGAACTATGTGGTCATCAGCGATCGAAAAAAGGACGTCATCATTTCTGGTGGCGAAAATGTTTCATCGATTGAGGTGGAAGATGCCATCTTCAGTCATCCCGATGTATCTGAGGTCGCCGTTATCGGCATACCGGATCCGAAGTGGGGCGAAATGGTCATGGGGTTGGTAGTCAAAGCTCCAGGATCAAAGCTCAGCGAAGGCGAATTGATCGCCCACGCGAGAACGAAATTGGCCGGCTACAAATGCCCGAAACGAATCGAATTTCGTAGCGAACTCGCTCGTACCGCTACGGGCAAACTGCAAAAGTTTAAACTTCGCGAGCCGTATTGGGTGGGCTTGGAACGTCAGGTGAACTAGGCGACTTTTATTACAACGCGCCGCGTGAAATGCGG
>JAYWAI010000069.1:0-6932 GCA_043782545.1 Acidimicrobiia bacterium | reverse complement strand
AAATCCACCTGCCCTCCACGAATCAGGCGAATCAGCGACAACAATTTCGGTCAACAACGGCATGCGTGCACTGTAATGACTAGGCCCACGATCTACATTCGCCTCCGTGTCGGGACGATCTTTGCAGCAGCGCGTACTTATTGGTGGGGGAGCTCTCATCGCCACATTGAGTTTGGTCGCAGCCACCGTCGTTGGTTGGGTGTGGTACCGCGTTGAGCATCGGCCCACTTTTACGGTGACCGCGCTCGACAAAAAGCAGAAGCCGTTGCCCACGGCCCCCACCACGACAACGGCTGGGCGCGGTCCGACCACGACGAGTTCCTCAACGACAACGACGGCTGCCCCGCCATCACTGTTTCCCGCCCCCTTAGTGCCGCCCCGGAGCCTCACCGATGGCACGAATTTTCTACTGGTCGGCATCGACAGCGCGGCCGGCCTCGGTGCTGGGGATCCCGTGTTGAATGACCGCGGCGACAGTGGCAACACCGACACCATGATGATTTTGCGGGTCGACAACACCACCGGGCAGATCTCGCTCGTGTCGGTGATGCGTGACCTGTATGTGCACATTGCCGACAGCAACACATTCGATCGGATCAACGCGGCGCGCGAATACAAGAACGGTCGGGACCGGCTCACGAAAACAATTCGCGACACGCTCGGCGTCGAAATCCACCACTACATCGAGGTGAATTTTCGGGCATTCAAAAACATCGTCAACGACCTCGGCGGAGTGTCCATGACATACAGCAAACGCACGAGAGATCTCAATACCGGGTTCGATGGCGATGTTGGTTGCAACGTGCTCGATGGCTCGATGGCGTTGGCCTACGTACGCAGCCGCCACATGGAATCGCTTGGCAGCGACGGCGCATGGCACGAAGATCTCTCGGCCGACTACGGACGCATTGCCCGTCAGCAACGATTCCTTATCAACGTGGCCGCTGCGATGACCGGCGGAGGCGCCATCAGCCCCGGTACCGCTCTCGGGCTCGTCGACACCCTCACGAGTGACGTGAGCATGGACAAGTCACTGAGCACCGATGAGCTTGTGTCCTTCGCCGTCACCATGGCTCGCATTGGCATCAACAACGTGCACACGTACTCGCTCCCCATGACCGGCATTCGCCTTCCCAACAGACAAGACGTGTTGCTGGTCGACATGCCTCAAGCACAAGATGTTCTAAATATTTTTCGCGGTCAAGTGTTGCCTGGCGCCGCGCGTGTCAAGGCGTACGGGTCGGCGCAGCCATATACCGCCGCCGCCGTGACGATTGACTCATCGACTGCAACGGCGTCTACCAGCGCGCCAGTAACTGTCGACTCGACAGCCCCAACGAGTGCTCCGGCTACGACAACACCCGCGATCGAGCCCTCGTCAGCAGTGCACTGCTGACTACTTCGAAATCACTACGTCGCGGCAGGGCCTCGTGGGCGTCATGAACGATCTGCACCAGGGGCGCTATACGTCAAGTGGTTGAAAATGGGTGATCGACTTGGCTGCAGTGTTCTTGATTGTCATTTCGCTCACTGGGTTGGCCATGCAGTTCTTTCTCCGCACACGCCGCCGCAGCGCGTTGATTGCCGCCGGGACTGGCAGAGCGACTTTGATCGCGTTGATCGTGTGGCAATCAACCTGACGGTCACGACCCCGCGACGCTTACGGTGTCGCGATACTCACCCAAGCATCATTGCGATGCATCGTGCCATCACTCCCGACGATAAGGCATGCGGGCTCGACGATAAGGCATGCGGGATTGTTGGGCCGGCTAGCGAGGAGTGTCATGGCCTCAAATGGCGGTAAAATTCCTGCGATAACGGCGAGCGCGTCGGCAGTCACTGCACTCTCGGCAACCACAGTAACCAACGCCGTCGACGCTCCGGGGCGCCCGTTTCGCGGGTCGATCACATGGCTGAAGTCTTGGCCGCCGACGTCGAATCCCACCACCGACCGAATGCCGGGCCGTGCACAAGCTCGCTGCGCCGCTGCATCCGCAATGCATCCTTTCGCTATTGCATGCAAACTCAAATGTGAACAATCCCCGATCTTTGCTATGTGCTTGCTCTCGACTCGATACGGCAATTCCTTGATCTGATCCGCAAGGTGTTGCAACAATTCGATCGCTGGCAATTTGCCACCAGCCTCGGCCGACCGCCAGCCGATGTCAGCAATCCTGCACCAGGATTGAAAGCCCAATTTATAGTAAAAAATTCGACAGGAGGCCGAGCACTCAGCGCAACTCGTCGCTTATCATCCACTACGAAATACCCCCAACACGCCAACGATTGAACTCGCTCTCAGGCAAATAGGCGCTGAAAATCGTCTCGAGCCTTTCGATCCCGTCGGCCGCTGTCCGATCTGACCATGTCCGTTGCCATTCGAACCGGTCATCGGTAGTGAACCACGCCACGGTACCCAACACGGGTTCGTAACGCGACCTTGACGACCGCCGAGGCGAGCGGCTGTTCTGCGAGCGACTCACCCTGGAAATCTAGTGCCAACGCCACAAGCGTCGTTTCGATCCAGAGTTTTCGTCTCGCCTACCTTTCGTTGTGAGGCCAGCTGGTGCTTGCGACGTTTGAACACGATCCATCCACTACCGGCGATGACAAAGACGCCGGTAGCCGTCAGAGTCCACGGCGTTCCTGGCGTGTCGGCGTGCCCACTCTTGGACGGACCAGGCCGGGCCGCTGAGCTCGGGGATTTTGTGTCGCCCACCACCGACACCGCAACGGCAACAACTCCCCCTGGAGGCAGCGCTGACACGACGTCGGCATCGCTCCTGCCAAGCCGAACAGCGTCGCCGTACGACCAAATGTTTCCGTCGGCAGTTGCGATCCAATATCCGTTTCCACTTGAGGTGTAAGTGATCGAAAGTACGCGCCGCGGCTTGCAAAGCCCCGACGTAGCCGGTTCGAGGGATCCAAGATTTTTCGCCTCGCCAAAGGTGGCCACAACGCCGGTTTGTGAAACAGTCACAAAGCCGTTTTCTCTTGGCAGCGAAGCAATCGAAACAACGGGGTCAGTCGCTCTTTCGGCCAGCGCCGCGCCGAAGCCTGCCGTCGACGCACTAGGAGCGTCGCCGATTGGTGTCACGGTGCCATCCCGATGGGCCAACCACATTCCTGCGCCAGTAGGCGTCGGCGCGGCACCTACAACATCAAGGGTCTGTCTCTCCGATTGCTTCGACGGCACCGGACGCGCGTCACCGACAGCCGCTATGTCACCGTTTGCAGAGATAACCCACAATCCACCGCCACTCGTAGCAATCGCTTGGGATATGGGCGCCTTCGTACTCCAAAGGTTAATTCGGTTCAACTTAACTGCTGAACCGGTGGAGTCGATTTGACCGTCCGCGCGAACGATCCAAAAAGTGTCGGCTTCGTTCTTCGACGCGGCAACAACACCAATGCCGCTCAGCCGCGCCAACGCCGACCGCACACCGGCTGATGTTGGGCCTGCAAACACCTCGACCGAACCATCTCCATCAACGCGTGCGTATCCGATTTTTCCGTTCACCGCAGGGCGACCAGGTGGAGACTTGTCATATGCACACCGGCTCCCAACGGTGAGGCCGAGGGCGAGACGAAGCGACGGGTGGGGATTAATTGAGACTTTCTGAGGATCACGTATCTCAAAATGAAGGTGAGGCGGTGTTGTTTCCGCATCGCCGGAGTCGCCGACATAACCAATGAAGTCCCCGGCCTTGACGACCGATCCGAGGGCAATCCCGGGGGCAAACCGATAGTCAGGCGGGTTCGAATTGTCGTCAACGCCTGGCATGTCGTTATTCAGATGCATGTACTCGGTCTTCCAGCCATCCGCATCGGTTATTTCAATCATGTTTCCCGGCCCCGTGGCGTCAGCGGCCACAAGGAGGTTGGTGACCCACCCGTCTGTTGCCGCGACGACCTTCGCGCGCTTGTATTGAAAAATGTCTTGGCCTTTATGACTCCACGACTCGCGTTGCACGCCAAAATCATCGGTGAAGTCCTCTGCGGTGGCACTCGGTATTGGGAACACAATCTTCCGAACTTGAAGATGGCCATAGTCCCGATCGGCAACGCCTTCGCTGGTGCTTGCATAAACAGGGGTAGCAGATATACCTACAGCGACACAGAGTTGAACCATCACGGATATGAGAGAAAACCACACGAACCGACCGAAGGCACGCACTAGTTTTCCCGCTGGTTCTGCTGGCAATCGGCTGGCTCTTGCCCCGCGATCGCTTCGCAGCCTTGGCTCGAAGGGCGAAATGCTGACATTACAAATGCCCCGTCGGACTCCCAGTCGACACGAGCACCCCAATATCCCTCTCTTTCGAACAGGCAAACCATTCGCCGTGCAGAAAGTCGGCCGATGGGAAGAAACGGCGGCCGGATTCGGCGGCGAGGTCGTCGACGGTTGCTTGTTTGATCTGCGATGACAACACATCCGCCCGGGCGTAGCCACGACAGCATATTTTTAGACAAACGATGGCGCTCACTGCCCGACAAAAAACCCATGAGGTGACTCGCCACAACCACATCAACCGAAGCAAAGGATTCGGTGCCGAGCAATGTGACATCGTCGACACGAAGGTCAACGTGATCGATACCACTACGGATCAATTCATCACGGGCAATGGCGACCATAGAAAACGAGCTGTCGATGGCGATCAACTCATTGCAACATCCGGACAGCTCGGTCGTCAGAAAACCCGATCCACACCCGAGTTCGACTCCCGAAGCGGCGCCCGACCGGAACACAACCGAAATCGTCTCGGACCGTCCGCGAAGAAAGCGTTCCGAATGGTGCACCTCAAGATGCCATTTCTCCGCGAACAGATCCCACTTCAGTGTTTTTTGATGCGCTCGTGGCTTCACTGCCTTACCTTTCCTTGTCGCCCGACTACTACATATTGTAGTTTCAAACTAGCGAATTGCGACATTCACTGGAACGTGAAACGACAAAGCGGGTAGCCTCTCGGGTATGTCAACCAGTACGCCACGTCGGCACGGGGGAGAACGTGAGGCTGAAGTCCTCGCAATACTGTGGTCGGCTGGGGTCGAGGGAGTTACCCCGCTGGAGCTCCAAGAAGAACTCGTCGGTGACGTTGCCTATACAACGGCTCTCACGTTGTTGACTCGCCTGTATGAGAAGAAACTTGTTCTACGCTCCAGCGAAGGGCGATCGTATCGATACTTCGCGGCAACTTCCGAAGAGGAGTTGGCGTCACGAAAAATGCGGGCGCTGCTCAGCCAGGTATCCGACACCCACGCCACGCTGAGTCAGTTCGCGAGCGAATTGACGCCACGCGATCGGCGAGCATTGATAAGCGAGTTAGCGAAAGCCAACGATCGACACGCGCTGAAGAACAAGCGATGACTGTGGTCTGGAGCTACCCGACAATTGTTTGTCTCGTGCTCGGTGCAGCAGCCGTAGCCACTCAACGACTGGGTCGCCGAGATCTACAGGCAACGCTCCTCGCCTGGATGGCGGTGCTCACGGCAGTGTCAATTCTGGTTCTCGCGTCGTTGTATTCAATTGCACTACTCCTACCTGAAGGCCATCACGGTTGGTGCTCGTCGTGGCTGGGTCACAACATGCGCCGACATATCGCCGCAGGCGTCGCCGGGATATTTCTTGTGGGCCTCTTTGTCGCTCGTGGCGTTCATTTTCTGACCAGTCAGTTTGCACAACGACGTCGAATCGGGCCGTGCGAACCCATTGTGGTGATCGACGAGCTTCGGCCGATTGCACTCGCTCTACACGGACGACCGGGGTCGGTCGTTGTAAGCACCGGACTGCTCGATCGTCTCACCCGTCAAGAACGAATGGCTGTATTCGCTCACGAAACAGCCCACCTTGAACTGCGACACCATCGCCCGCGGATCGCTACCGCAGTAGCGTGTCGAATTGCACCAATCTTGCAACCGTTGAAGTGGGCAGTTGAATACGCGACGGAGCGGGCTGCCGATGAAGTCGCTGCTCGAGCCGTTGGCTCTCGAAAAATCGTAGCGAATGCAATAGTCGCCACGGCGCTCGGCGTACCAACAACCACCGATGGAGCACTCGGATTCGCTGATGCTGCCATCGCCCGACGAATCCGAGCGCTCGACGAGGCGCAAACCTTCAAACGCTCGCGATTCGTGACTAGCTTGGTCACCGTTGTATCGATTGCGGTCGTAGTCGTCGCGACCGCCGTGCAGGTACATCACCTTGCGATGATCATTGGAGTGCTCGCCTAGGCAGCCGACGCAGTGAACTCCGCCGTATGCACTTTGCCGGCAGCGGCAAACTGTAGGAACAGCCGATGCACTCCGGTCGTTTTCGTGTGCCCGACAAACTTCAACGTGCCCGATGCCGCATTGGCCGACTCTGGATGGATATGGGTATAGGTCAAGTCTGCTTTGGCGAAAGCCACGAGATGCCCGAACGAGCCGAGATACGGTTCGAGTTTCACTGGCTTTCCATCGGGACCCGTGACGACGAAATCGAGTGGGGCGTCCTTCACACCGCCGAGATTCCCGACAAGTTCGACCAAGTATCCGTCAACGGCAGCCGACGCGGACTCGGCGGGCAACGGCGTATCCGCGGCGCTTGGGACGATTGAAAGGTCGGTCACCACTGCCGTGCGCCCCATCGCCATACCTCCCATCACCGGCACAAAATCCGCAACGACCCGAAATACGCCGCCTTTCGCCAGCGTTAGCGGTATCGACCAAACACCGAGGTTGTCGCGCGCTGGATGGAGATGTTGGTACCCGGACAAATCCGAGCGAACAATTACGAGGTGCAGCTCTTTCGTTTGCTCGATCTCGTACTGGTTGACGATCCCACCGCTACTGTCCACGACCTTAAAACTCAACGCCTGCTCGATACCTGCTTTCGTGGGAGATGTCACAATCTGAACCCTCAAACCTTCGGCCGGCGTGCCGTGGTTCATGCC
>JAYWAI010000068.1:0-2634 GCA_043782545.1 Acidimicrobiia bacterium | reverse complement strand
AAATACCAGTGGCGATGCGTTTGGCGATGCCGGGATCTTTGGTGTTACCCCACCCGGCGTGGAATTGCGCCGGGCCCATACCGACATGCAGCATCGGCATCATCCCGAGGTCAACAGCCGCCGCCCAGAGCCGGTCGAAATCTTCGTGATATGGCGGAATATCGCCAACTGGTTCACCGCTGACGAGAAACGAACGACTGCCCGCAGTACGCATGCGAGTGAGCTCCGCAATTGCCCGGTCCATATCGTCGAAACGAAGCGTAGTGACCGGTTTCAAACGATTGATGTGGTCACCGACGTGATCAATCATCCACGAGTTGGCCGCCTCGATGACGTCCATCGACAGTGCCGGATTTTCGACGAACCGAGCCATGCCGTACGCCGTTCCGCTGATCAAATTTTGTACGGCGATACCGTTGTCGTCGAGCCACTTCACGCGCTTGGGCGCGTCGAGTGTGACGTGTTGATCTGCTCCGTCGTAGCCGAGTCCGGCGGGCCGGTTGGTATCGTAGATCAGATCGATGAACGGTGTGTTGAGCTCCTTGGCGCTCAAGCGATTGCCGACGGGTCGATGGCGCAACAGATCGCTGGCAATGAACCAGGCGAACATTCTCGAGCTCGCCACGCCTGTCTCGAATTGCGGGTCCCCAATGGGCAGCATTGGTGGCAGCGCCTCACGGATTTTCGGGTACGCATCAAGCCAATCATGCGCCGGCTCGGCATGAGCATCTACGTCGATGATCAATGCGCGATGGTCAATAAGTTCCGCATCCATTTGTGCCTCCCAAGAACACTAAAGATTTGTTTGAGTAACACGTTACTCGACACCGAGAATTCGGGTTAGTGTGCGCACAACAATTTCTGAAAGCGAGCCTGTCATGAGCGAAATCCAAGCTGCCGAACTTCTCGAGATACTCGGTCGTTGGTGGTTTAACTACGACGAAGGCAACTTCGATGTACTCACCTCGTTGCTGACGCAGGACGCCCATTTCACCTGCCGCACTGATACCGGCACCTCGCACTACGAAGAGTTCGCGCGCGCCGACTACCAGGGCCGCGATGCCATCATGGCGTGGCAAACCGACCACCGGTTGCACAGCCCATACCCGTTGCGACACAACGGAACCAACGCCCACATCGTGGCTCGCCACGGGGAATCGGCCACGTTTTCGTCATACATTTTCGTCTCACAAATCACCGAGTCGGGAGTGAGTCCGCTCTCAAGCGCCATCGTCACGGGCAAGGTGCGCCGCACCGACTCAGGCGTGCAAATCAGCGCCCTGCACGTGGCCCTCGACACCATGATTTCATTACCGCTTCTGGACGTTCAGGCTGCCGCCGCAGCGAGAAGCTTGTGAGCCGCCTCACAGGGAAACGTGCGCTCATTACGGGCGCCAGTCGCGGCATCGGTGCGGCGCTTGCCATGCGCCTCGCCGCCGAAGGCGCCGATGTGGCGCTGGTCGCTCGCACTGCCGACAAGCACGACCACCTGGCTGGTTCGCTGGCCGAAACCGGCGAACGCCTGGCACAATTCGGCGGCAAGGTGGTGCTCATCACGGCCGATCTCTCCGATGAAACCGAACGCCCGCGCATCGTTCCAGAAGCAGTCGCTGGTCTGGGTGGGTCGATCGATATTTTGATCAACAACGCGGCGGCGGCGATCTATAACCAGCCGTCAGAATTCTCTGCTAAGCGTCGCCGCATGACCTTCGAGGTCAACGTGAATGCCCCGCACGATCTCGTTATCGCTGCGCTGCCGGGGATGCGGGCACGTGGTGCTGGTTGGATCATCAACGTGTCATCGGGCAGCACTCGGCCAGCTAGCGGGCCGCCCTACCCCATCGATGGCATGGGCTCGTTAATTGGCGTCTATGGCGCGTCGAAAGCCGCACTCAACCGGCTCACGCAAGCGCTCGCACAAGAATTCCACGGCACCGGCATTCGGATCAACACCATCGAGCCGCAGGCCGCTGTCATGAGCGAAGGCGCGGCGGCATTGGTGGGCGGCAAGGTGAAAAGTTCACAGGTCGAGTCGATGGAAGAAATGGTCGAAGGCACGTTGGTGCTCTGCGATTGCGATCCTGATTTCACCGGAAAATTGTGCGTCACGCTCGACCTCATTTCCGAGCTTGGCCTGACGGTCAAAGCGCTCGACGGCGGGCCCATCACCCGATAGCGCCGGGTGGCGGATCATCTCCGGATCATCTCCGGGCCCTTCACACGATAACGCCGGTTGGCGGATCAGCCTCGACCGCGGAGCGAAGCGGTTACAACGCGTTCCACACCGGTTGAGTTCCGTCACGAAATGCCGCAAACGCGGCCGACGTTTCACCGGTCGCGGTGCACAAAATTTGGGTCCGGTTCTCGAGATCAAGTGCGTGACGCAAGCTCGGCGAATCAACGGTTTGCCACATCGTTTCCTTGGTCATCCACACCGCAAACGGACTGTTTTCGCAAATCTGGCGCGCAGTGACCATCGCCCGTACAACGACCTGATCGTCATTGTCGACAACTGCGGTCAGCAACCCAATCCGGTCTGCTTCTTCGGCGTCAAACACCCGGCCGGTCAACAACAATTCGGCCGAGCGAGACGCCCCACCAAACGCTGCAAGTGATAGCTCGTGCCCATGTCGC
>JAYWAI010000067.1:0-2656 GCA_043782545.1 Acidimicrobiia bacterium | reverse complement strand
ACCTCGACGACTTCATTCACGGTCTGCAACACCGCCCGCCGTCTGACGGTGCGATTGGGAACGCGGATAAGGAAATGTCGCACTCCCCGCTCGAGTTTCTCTACGAACGGTTGTGCCGGTATGTCGAAATGCGTCGAGCCAAGCCAGCCGGAGATGTGCTGACCGGCATGGCCCAGGCCACCTTTCCCGACGGCTCCACGCCTGAACCAATCGACGTCGCACGCGTGGCCGCCAATGTATTTGCCGCGGGTCAGGAAACCACCGTGCGACTTTTGGCCGCGTCGCTGCGACTGCTGGGCGATAACCCGGAGCTGCAAGCACAATTGCGCGCCGACCGATCGCTCATTGGCAACTTCATTGAAGAGACGCTACGGCTCGAAAGCCCGATTACCGGCGACTTCAGATTGTCGGTGGTGCCAACGACCGTAGGGGGCATCGACATGCCAGCCGGCACCACAGTGATGTTGATCAATGGTTCGGCGAACCGCGACCCACGCCATTTTTCCGACCCGCTCACGTTTGACGCGAGCCGCGCCAACGCCCGTCAACATCTCTCGTTCGGGCGCGGCGTGCACACCTGCCCGGGAGCACCGCTGGCTCGGGCCGAGACCCGCATCGCGCTCGAGCGACTGCTCGACCGCACCACTGACATCAGAATTTCCGAGGCAAAACACGGCGCGCCGGGCGCTCGCAAGTTCCGTTATGCGCCCAGTTTCATCTTGCGCGGCCTGACCACTCTGCACCTCGAATTCACGATGGCGGACCAGGCCCCGAGCCCGAGCGCAGAGGCGTGATCGTAAGAGTCGACGATGAACAGTGTGGGGGCCACGGCGTGTGCGTGTCATTGTGCCCAGAAGTGTTCGCCCTGTCTGACGATGGTTACGCCGTCGCCGTCGATTCAGTGGTGCCCAGCGAGTTCGAAGAGATCGTCCGCACCGCAGTGATCCGGTGCCCGGCGTTAGCCCTCACTATTTCTTGAGAACTCGGTAGGGCGCAAACAAAGAGCGCCACGGCGGCATAACACACAGCGCGCCGTTGGCGCGGCATCGTGAACGACGGACGTGACAATGTCATTTCCAATTTCGAACATCCGCAATCTCATACACGTGTCCGGCGCAGCAAAATGGTTTCTACAACGAATGGGGAACCATGCGCACGCACGAATTCATCGCCGCAATCGGAATTATGGGGGGGGTTACTCGCTGTTGGCTGCTCTCCAGATTCCAAGTCCACCCCCACCACGAGTACCACCGCCAACACCGGCGTCGCAACCACCACCAAAGCCGCCGATGTGTCGACGACCACCGGCGAGGTGACATCGACAACAGCAGTCATCGATGGCCCACACCCTGGCGTCACCGACACAGAAATCAAGATCGGCGTCAACGGACGTCAAATCAAACTTATATTCGCGGCCATCGATCCAACCAGCGCATCGTCTGCTGAGGAAACGTGCGTGAAACTCGCCGAGGACGACGATGTGTTTGCCGTTATTGGATTCTTCCTCAACGACGCCATCAACTGCCCGCTTGACACCCGCGCCAATGCGGTGATCGGTGGCAATATATCGACCGGACGCCTTGCCGCCGCTGAGGCGCAGTGGCTTTCACCGGATACCGGCGCAGAGTTTCCGAGCCTGATCATCAATGCATTCAAAGACAAGGGTGCGCCGGCTGGAAAGTTCGCCACAATCGGCAACGTCGATGACCAAGCAGGATTCGATTCGGCCGCAGCAATCGCGAAAGGGCTTGGCCCGAGCCCCGTCGCCACGGCACTCGTGGATGCATCGTCTGGCGACACCGCGGCAATGGAATCCAACATCGAATTGATCGCCGAGAAGTTCAAGACCGCAGGGGCCGACACAATCTTGCTGGTGGGAGCGAACGCCGCCAGCAGGCTCACCACCATGCAGAAAGACACGACGTACCGCCCCAAGTTGCTCTTCACCGCCAGCAACGCCATCGATGCCTTCGCTATCAACTCAACGACAACCGAGTTCACAGTGCTCGACGGCGCTCTGGCTGGCGGAGCCTTCGGTCCCAAGCAAGCCGTATTCGACGACGCCGACATGCAGAAATGCCTCGCTATCCTCACCGCTGCCGGCCTCAAAGTGCCATCGCCAGCAACCACCAAGGTGGAAAAACCGTCCTTTGAACTGAGCCGCAGGCGGAAAATAGGACGGGAATCGTAGATCGGTGCCTACGAACGTACCGCGAACGTAGCGATGCGGAACCGGCACTTCCCGATGCTCGTCGACGTCAATGACGGGCTCGGTAGACACAGGATCGCCGTACGGATACTCTTGGATCGCAGTTGAGTTTGTGGTCACGAAACGTCCCTCCCTAACAACGACTCACGGCGTCACATCGCCGGGTACGATACGCCGACGAGGGTTTACATGGAACAAGTAGCGATCATTTCCATCGACGGGCATGTGCGAGCAAATCGGTCGATGTACCGTGGTTACATCGACCCGAGCGTAGTCGAAGATTTCGATGCCTGGGTTCGATCAGAAGAAAAGCAAGTCCACCCCGACACGGGCAATGTCCACCCCGATTTTGACCCCGCTGTTCAATGGGATTCAGACGCCCGTCTCGAAGTGCTTGACACCCAAGGCGTGACTGCCGACGTGTCGTTTCCTAACCACTTACCGTTT
>JAYWAI010000066.1:0-18476 GCA_043782545.1 Acidimicrobiia bacterium | reverse complement strand
GTGCCTTCACTCCGCTGTCGGGCACGACCTTATTGCGCAAGTGCGCAACAAGCTTGGTAGTTGCTTCGTCCTGTGGCGCGCTGGTAGGTATGACAGTCATTATCGCCAAGTCGGGGGCGATAGATCCGGGGGGTGAAAACGCTGCGGCCACACCGGGGGTTGCCTGCACCTGAGCGACGAATTTGTCCCGAAGTGCCTGATCTGTAACGGCAGGGCCCTGGATCGTGATCACAAGCGGACCATTGGACCCTGGCCCAAATCCTTGTGCCAGGAGGTCGTAGGCCTTACGCACAGTTTGGTCTTTGGCCACGTTGCCGTTGTCGCCGAAACCCAAGCGAATCGACAACAGGGGAATGGTCAACACGGCCAGGACGCCAACGGCGAACGCCAATACCGGCCATGGCTTGCGTTGCACAATTCGGCTCCATCTGTACCACAAGCTCATTTCTCGCGGCTTGTCCTTGCGGTGGGGTATGGGTGCCCGCAGCGGCTTGATGAAGAGGCTCAGCACGATCAGAATGACCGCAAGAGCGACCCCCGCCAGCAACACGCCTGCGGTGCCCGAAATGATGGCGCCGAGCGCTCCGGTGACCAGAAAAATCAAGGCTCCGAGAGCGGCCCGAGTGGTGACGTCGATACGCTTACCAGTCATGGCCAACAGCGCCGGCAGTAGCGTCATGGATGCCAGCATCATCAGGAGCACGCCGATAGCAGCGCCGGTGGCGAGGCCGCGCACGAAGGTGAGGCCCATGATGAAGAGGCCCAACAGCGAGATGATCACAGTGATGCCGGCGAACATCACCGCACGGCCGCTGGTGTCGATGGCCTCTACGACGGCTTCTTCGACACTGAGGCCATCGCGCAGACCATCTCGATACCTGGTGACAATAAACAGCGCGTAGTCAATGCCGACGCCAAGGCCGATCATGGTGACCATCTGGGGCGTGAAGTCAGGCATGTGTTGGAGTTTGCTGACGAGCCCAACCACAGCAGACCCCATGCCCAAACCAATCAACGCGGTACCAATGGGCAACCCCATGGCAATCACGGAGCCAAACGCCAGCACCAAGATGATGACGGCGGCGATGATGCCAAGCGCTTCTGAGGCGGGGAAGGCAAATTTGCCGAATAGGAAGCCGCCGTACTCCACGCGAAGTTTGGTGCCGTCGCTCAGAGCGGCTGGTTCCGCGTCGCCGATTTTACGAATCGCCTTGCCCAGGCTGGTCGCATCTGTTTGGCTCCGCTCGGTGATCTTCAAACGGGCCACGCCAATGGTGCCGTCCTTGCTGAATTCGGGCTGCGGCGAAGTAAATGGGTTAGTCACGCTCACGCCGTTGAGAGCATCAATTTTGGTCAGCATGTCGGTAATCGTTGCCTTGACGGTGTCACTCTTGACGCCGTTGGCGGCTTGAAAAACGATCTCCGCGTCAAAGCCAGCTGCTTCCTTGCTGGCCGTTTCCAAGAGTGAAAAAACGTCCCGAGACTCGCCGTCGGGCAACTTCATTTCCGTGTGATACCCGGTGCCGACCGCGCCCGATACGCCGCTCAAAATGACCAGAGCGGGAATCCATAGCCCAAACACGACCAATTTTTTACGGCGAACGCACCACGTCGCGAGGCGAAAGAGCAGGTGAGTTTTTACGGGGGTGACAGGTTCCATGGCGATCTCCGGGGGTGAGTGCTGCGGCTATGTGGCCATAGTTAAGCAGACCCGCTAGGCCTGGCGCTGCGGCGTTTGCTCGGTGACACGACTGTGTCAGCAATGAGCTGCCAGACTCTCGTTTGATCGCGCGAACCGAGGCAGTTGATGAAGACCCCCGCAAAAATCGACATCATTGACAAGCTGTCGTTGCCGTTCTTTGTATCCACCATGATTGGTGAGGCAGCACTTTTGCGCCGAGTGCCTGTGTTGCGATCTATTGACGATCTCGACTTCGTGAACGCCGAACTGTTGTCGGGTGATCAGTTGCCTGGCGACCCACTGGTTCCGGTGGGCTACGAAAAGCGAGACACCACCTCCAGTTTGTTGATGTTGGTGGGCAACGTGGCCTTTTCGTTCGCCACTGCCGAACTGCTGGGGCGTTTAGACGCCGCGGCTTACAAGCGGCGCATCACCAATTTCGGGGCAACTCGGTCGTTACTCAAAGCCATGGTGGTGTGGGACTTGATCTACTACTGGGATCACCGGCTGCAACACGAGGTGCGGTTCTTTTGGGCCAACCACGTGGCTCATCACTCGAGTCGTCGATACAACCTGTCCACGGCGTTGCGTCAGCCTTGGTCCGGTCTCACGTTGGCATGGGTCTTTCTGCCAATGCCGCTGTTGGGCTTTCCCGCCAAGACCACGTTTCGGGCTGGTCAACTTAACTTGTTGTATCAGTATTGGGTGCACACCGAAGTGATTGACCGGCTGCCGCTCGGTCTGGAAAAGGTGCTCAACACACCGTCACATCATCGGGTGCACCACGGAGCCAATCAGCAATACTTGGACAAGAATTATGGCGGCATTTTGATCGGGTGGGACAAGCTCTTTGGCACGTTCGAACCAGAATTGCGCCGGGTGAAGTACGGCTTGACAAAGAATATTTCGACGCACAATCCACTCCGGATCGCCTACCACGAATTCGCCGATATTGGTCGTGATGTTGTTGCCGTGAAAGGCTTTCGCAACAAGGCCCAGGCCGTAATTGGCCGCCCTGGCTGGCGTCCAAAAGATAAAGAATCCGTAAGCGTTGCCGGTTGAGGCAGCTTTTGCGTCCGATGTGGGTTAGCTTGACGCAATGGGTTGCGAGCTGTAACTCATTTGTAGATAGGAAATGTAATGGCAACAGGCACCGTGAAGTTCTTTAACGCTGAAAAGGGTTTCGGCTTCATCTCACGGGAAGGTGGCGCGGATGTATTCGTGCACTTCTCCAATATTGAAGGCAATGGGTACAAGACCCTCAACGAGGGTGACGCCGTTGAGTTCGACGTAGCTCCGGGCAAGAAGGGCGAAGAAGCCCAAAAGGTCCGCCGCATCTGAAACAACTTTCGAGGCCGTCGACGTGAGTCGGCGGCCTCGTTTGTTGTACCGAGTTTTCATACCGCGCAGTGAGGAACGTCCGTGAGTCGACTCCAAGATATTGGTGATCGCGACGGGTGGCGTTGCTGGCTGTGCGACGAAGTTGTTGATGCGGCTATGTCCGTCAACGATTCGCGCGGGCCAAGTGTCGACAATCTGACGACCAAAGCCAAAGCGCAAACGAAAAGCAAAGACGCCGTGCGTGAACGCTTGGCGCACCGGGGATGTAACACCATGAAAGGTGCCATCGCGCCCGTGGTGCCGTGGCCTGACGACCTGTTTGTATTCGACCCGGCCCCAATTCTCGCCAGCGTTGAACGATTGCAACACAAAAAAGGGCGCGAAGTAGTTGCTCGTTGTCCAACTACTGCCGACGCCAACTCGGCCAGAATTTGGCTAGCTGACCGTGTGACACGGCTGGCCTCTGGCGTCGAATTCAAGGTCGAGGTCGAGCCTGGCGGTGGGCAATTTCTGCTGATTCTGCGCTGCTGATATCGCGCTGCTGAATTCGCGCTGCTGATTCGTCTCAGCTAGCGGCATCGACGACTGGTTAGCGAGCGGCACCCATGAGGAGTGCATCGTTCGGGTTGTCGGGAAGTGCGAGCAACGGCTCAGCGAGTTCTCGGACGCCCGGGCCGTGCTGGTCGCCAAATTCCTTCAACGCGCCAAGATCAAAGTCGTACAGCTTCGCGCACGTGTTGGCGAGCAAGTCGCGCATGACATCCTCGGTGCGGTCATGGAATACCTGGCGCAGGTGCTCTCGTGTGAATGGGTAGGTGCCTTCGTCGTGTGGGTAGTCGCTGCCCCACATAAAGTGCTCGTGGCCGTAGATGTCGAGCACGAGCGCATCGGCGGGCTTGGGCTGGCTGATACCCATGTACACCTGACGACGGAAATATTCGCTCGGCAACAAGGGCAAGACAACATCACGGCTGTAGCGGATTTCTCCCGTGGCTCCGGTGTCGCGGATCTTGGCTGACACACCATCGAGTTGTTTGAGTAGGCCAGGTAGCCACGCCGCGCCCGCCTCGGTGATCACAAGCTTGAGGCGTGGGAAGCGCTCGAATACGCCCGACAGCAGCATTTGCACGAGGGGGCGTTGGGAGTAAAACGCAACTTCGTTGATGTACAGCAATTGCGACACGGGGTACGCACCGTAGTTAGGTAAGCCGGTACCACCATGCACGTTGACGGGAATTTCGAGGTCTTGGAGCACTTCCCATAGCCGGTCGTATTCTGGGTCGTACAACGGCTTGACCCAGTGCACATCGGGGGCGACGTTGGGTAGTAACACGCCGCCGCGTAAGCCATGGGCTTTGATCCATTTGGCGTCTTCGATGGCGTCATCGATGTTGTTGGTAAAGATTTGCCCGATACCTGCCCGACGTTCGGGTGCCTGGGCGACGAAGTCAACCAGCCAGCGGTTGTGGGCACGGATGCCGGCGAGGCGGTGGGCGTACTCATCGGGCTTTGGCGGTTGTGCGAACAACACGAAGCTCGGGAAAAATGGTGGGACGGTGTTGGGGAAAATGACTTCGGCCACCACACCGTCGGCCTGCATCTCGCTCCAACGCTGATCGCTATCCCAGTTACGGGCCCGGCGGTCATCCTTGAGGTCTTTGAACGGGTTCTTGTACTTGCCGCGCCAGGCGTCGAAATCGTCGCGGTAGTCCTCGGCGAGGTACTCCCGGTATTGGGCGTGGCTGCCGCCAGCGTGGCTATCGGCGGTGATAATCGTGTATCGCTCAGCAGTCGACATGGGATCCCTTTCCATTCAGTTTCGAAAGTCTAGATCGATGTAATGCTTTGTTCAGTACCCGGCGTTGGTTTCCCGATGAGAACCGACAAGCGTCTCAAACGATCAGCGGCCGGTCGCATCAGAATTCGAGAAGGTCTCGAGTGAGGTCGCCAACGCTCGGAGCGCCGATGAGCGCCATCACCCGATGCATGTCGGCGGTCAACAGACCAATGGCGTGGTCAACGCCCCGCTCGCCACCAGCACCGAGTCCGTACAGGTATGCGCGGCCCGCCATAGCTGCTTTTGCTCCGGCGGCCACCGCTTTAACGATGTCACTCCCTCGCCGAATGCCGCCGTCACAGATGACTTCCATCGAATCGCCGATCGCGTCGGTGACGGGCGCAACGAGATCGAAAATGGCCGGCGCGGTGTCAAGTTGGCGACCGCCATGATTCGACAGCGCTATGCACGACAATCCAACGCTTTGGGCGATTTTTGCGTCCGCCACGGTTTGGATTCCCTTCAAGATGATGGGGCCATCCCAGATCGAACGGAACCACTCGACGTCTTTCCACGAAAGGCTTTGATCAAATTGCTGCGCCGTAAATTCGGCCAGTGACACCGCTGAGCTGCCGTCCACATCTCCAGATTTCGAAGCGGTCGTACTCCCCGCAATGGTGGCAAATTTGATCGGTTCGCTGCGCACGAATCGGTAGGTCCAGCCCGGGTGCACAATGCCATCAAGGATCGTGTCGAGGCCGATCTTTGGCGGGAGAGAAAATCCTCTGCGTACGTCGCGTTCGCGTCGACCCAAAACCGTCGTGTCGACGGTGATCATGAGGGCCTCGTAGTTGGCTGCCTGAGCTCTAGCCACCATGTCGGCCACCATGGCCCGGTCTTTCCACACGTACACCTGAAACCACAAACGTCCCGAGCTCACGGCTCGCACTTCTTCGATGGTGCGAGTTGACATGGTCGACAGCGTGTAGGGCACATTGGCTTTGGCCGCTGAACGTGCGACAGCCAACTCGCCGTCTGGGTCGGCAATACGGGTGAATCCAGTGGGCGCTAACAACAGTGGCATTGGCAGAGGCTGACCCAAAATTGACGTCGACAAATCGACGTTGTTGACGTCGCGAAGTACACGCGGTTTGAAGCCAGTGCGACGAAACGCATTGGTGTTTTCGGCGAAGGTGATTTCGTCTTCGGCGGCGCCATCGATGTAGTCAAAGACGCCGCCAGGAAGCCGCTTCTTGGCGAGCTTGCGAAGGTCGTCAATGTTCGTGGCAAAAGCCAAATGGCGATCGACAGAATTCAGTTCAAACTTGCGAAATTGCAGTACCGACCGAAGCGTGTCGACAAGGGGGATGGCCATGTCGGGAATCGTACCCGACCGGATTACGCGTCGGTCTTTGCGATCCTGATGGCGCCGATGATCGCCATTGCGACGCCCACGCCCCCGCAATACAGCAGCCCTCGATACCACTGGAGTCTGCTCGGGTCCGAGAAGTTGTCATACGCGTTGTGTAGCGCGTTGATGGGTAGCCAGCGTTCGGTGCTGTGGAAAATCGAGCCCACCAAACCTTCGCCGAGAGTGGCCCATACGAGAGCGACCACGATGCCGGCCACGGGCTGCTTCAGGGCGCAGCCAATGCCAAATCCGAACACTGCGAGCACCACTACGGTGAGCCAGGTGCCGATGACGATGCGCCAGGTTTCGTGGTTCGAGAGGATCACGTGGTAGCCGCGGTGCGTGGCGATCATGGCCGACGCCGGTACTGCTAACGCAATGGCGATGGCGGTTGACACCGCGGCGGTCGTGACGGTCACGATTGCCTTTGCGATGACGACACGGCCACGGCGCGGCACGGCCGAAAACGTGGTCTTGATGGTTTGAAATCGGAACTCCTGGCCAATGATCTGAACACCGATCACGAGAAACAAAATGCCAGTGAGGTGCACCCCGCCCAAGGAGTTGTCAACGATAGAGTTTTCATCGGTTTTGATCCCGGCGGCAACGGCGATGCCGACGCAAGCCAGCATTGCAATGCCGAACAGCACGACGGTAGAACGAACTGAGCGGAGCTTGATCCATTCGGATTTGATGAGCAGGATCATGGTTGCGCCTCTCCCTCGGAAGGCAACGGCGCTGGTGGCGATTCGGTGCTCAAGCTCGCTGGCCCCGGGGCTCGAAACTCTTGACTATTGGCCGTCAATTCCAAGAACGCGTCTTCGAGCGACGGGGCCTGAATCGACAGTTCGTGAAGCTCAATGTGGTGCACAAAGGCAAATGCGCCGATCTGTTCAATTTCCCAATTGGCGACGTTGATGGTCGATGACGAATCCTCAGATGTGGTCACGACCGCGCCTGCACCGCGAAGCGCGTCGGCGAACTCACTGATTTTCGGTGATCGCACCAGCACAGACCGACCCGAGGCCTGCCGGGTGAGTTGCTCAACAGTGGTGTCAGAAATCAACTTGCCCGCGCCGATGACCACCAACCGATCGGCCATCAGCGACATCTCGCCGAGCTGGTGGCTGGACACGAAAATCGTGCGGCCCTGGGTGGCCAGGTGTGACAGAAAGCTTCGAATCCAATGCACGCCTTCTGGGTCCAGACCGTTAGCAGGCTCGTCCAAAATGACGATGCCGGGGTCGCCCAACAGTGTCATCGCGAGGCCAAGACGTTGTTTCATGCCGAGTGAAAATCCGCCCACGCGACTCTTGGCGACGGTTTCTAAACCGACCATGGCGAGCACTTCCTCGACACGTGTCTTGGCTATGCCATTCGATGCGGCTGCGGCCCACAAATGATTTCGCGCACTGCGCGTCGGGTGCACAAATCCGGCATCCAACATGACGCCGACTTCGCGCATGGGGTGGTGGAGGTCGCGGATACGTTTGCCATTGAGCAGAGCACTGCCCGCGTGCGGAATGTCGAGGCCCATGATCAGGCGCATCGTGGTTGATTTCCCTGACCCATTGGGGCCCAGGAAACCGGTCACGGCGCCGCTCGTCACGGTAAAGGAAAGGTCATCAACAGCAACTTTGGACCCATAGCGTTTAGTAAGTCCTCGAACCTCGATCACGTTGCCCCCATGCGTTTGTTGGCGCAACCATAGAGCGACAAGACTGCCAACATCATGCAGCAGGTCGCCAGTCTTCTCGCCGCCAATCAGGTGTACGCCTCCGCTCGAGCCAACGTGACTGATGCCCGACCCAGTCGGCATCTGGCGGTGGTCACGTGTATGGACGCCAGAATTGATGTGTTCGCGGTGCTGGGTTTGCATCTTGGGGACGCCCACGTGATTCGTAACGCCGGCGGGCGGGTGACCGAGGACGTGCTGCGGAGTTTGGCCCTGTCGTGCCACGTGTTGGGCGTCGACACGGTGGTGGTCATGCAACACACCGGCTGCGGTTTGGCAGGCGTCACCGATGAGCAATTGCGCCGCCAGACGGGCGCGGATCTTGGTTTCTTACCCATCGATGACCATAAGGGCGCGCTCGACGAAGACATCCAGACACTTGCCTCGACGTCGTTTTTGACGCCGGTGACCACGATCGTGGGTTTCGTGTATAACGTCGACACCGGTCAGATCGACCACGTCGCTGAATGGGAACGGTAGGTACTGCGATGTATAGCAATATCGAAGTGACACGAGCGTTTGCCGAGTTTCAACGTCTCGGCGCCCAAAATCTGGACTGGCCGGCATGGGCGGCGCTGTTCACCGACGACGCCACGTACATCGAACATTGCCTGGGAAAATTTCACGGAGCTAACGCCATTCGGGATTGGCTTGTGAAACAAATGGAGCCCGTCGCTCCGATGACGTTTTCGCTCGATTGGCAGATCGTGGATCCGCCCTACGTGGCATTCAATATTTGGAATCACATGCCGGACCCCGCGGGAACGGGCACGATGTATTCATTTTCCAATCTGTCATTGATGATCTATGCCGGCAATGGCAAGTGGCGATGGGAGGAAGATTTCTATTCGCCCGCGAATTCGGCCGACACGGTGATGGCGTGGTACGGCGCTGGTGGTCGGCCGACAATGGCGGCCGACAAATCGATTACCCATGTCAGCCTGGCCGCGGAGCCTTTCGGTGACGATCCCGACGGCGTGGCCCAAATGGTGGCGGCCTGGCGCTCTGGTACTCCGGAGTACGCCGTGGGAGCACGGGTGTGGGATCAACCAACTGGTTGGTATGACGCTGCGGACGCTCCCGCGTTCTGGGTCGCTCCCGACGTTGTGGTGACCGACGGCAAGCGGGCGTTTCTACGTTGCGGCAATGTGGGTGTGGCGCTCAATCACGGTGGCGGCGGCACAATTGCCTTTGAAGAGCGGGCTTGGAACCAGACCGAAGCCCCGATCGAGCCCTAGGCCGTCGGGGGCGAAAGTACCGCCGAAATCAAACCGGGACTTAGAAACCCACGAGATCAGCCGAACTGAACGTCTTGAACGCAATGACCGTGGTTGTCGACGCAATGCCAGGCAGGATCGCGATGCGACCAGTGACGACATCGGCGATTGCATCATGGCCTGGCACACGAAGAATGGCGATGAGGTCGTGGTCTCCAGTCACTGAATAGCACTCGTACACACCGTCGATATCAGCCACTGCTTGGCCGAGAGCGGCGATGGCCGAGGGCGACGAGGCCTTCAAAAACACAAACACAGAAATCATGCGGTGACCTTATGCGGTGGCATGTTTGATGTCGAGCGAAGGTGAAGTGAAAAGATGATGGCGTGAATCGACTGACCCGAAGTGCGCGGTGAAATTTCCGCGGCCGATTCCCACTATTGGCGACACCACCACCGCTTTCCAACGATCCAAATCGCCTGATGGGTGGGCGTTTGATGACGCGAGCCGTCAGGCAATGTACGACGTAGTGCAGGCCCGGCGTGATGTGCGTCGTTACCGGCCCGATGCAGTACCCGCTGACGTACTGCAACGGATATTGCAAGCTGCCCACAACGCTCCATCAGTTGGGCATTCCCAACCGTGGCGATTCATTGTTGTCACCGAAGCAGCGACTCGCGAACGGGCAGCGTGGATGGCAGACTCGGCCCGGCTCACCCAGGCCAAATCCATGGATCCCGAATCGGCTCGCCAATTGTTGGATCTACAACTCGAAGGAATTCGCGAGGCGCCGATCGGCATTGTGGTGTGTTGCGATCGTCGCGCACCTGCGGCTGGCGTCCTTGGGCGAGCGACCTTCGATGATTCCGACATGTGGTCCTGCGCCTGTGCCATCCAAAACTTATGGCTGGCGGCCCGGGCTGAAGGTCTCGGTGTTGGTTGGGTGACGTTGTTTGAACGGGCTGAGTTGGCGCAACTGATGGGCCTCCCCGACGGCGTCGAATCATTGGGATGGCTTTGCGTTGGCTGGCCCGACGAACGACCTCCGTCACCGGGTTTGGAGCGAGCCGGATGGTCTCGGCGCCGTGATGTTGCTGATGTGACGATAACTGAGCGATGGCCCGACGCTGATGTTGATCGGCCGGTATCGCGCCTTCGGGCTCCGTCGGCGCGTGCCGTGGTAGGCGCTCGAGATGCGGCTGACGAACTATTGACGCCGCCGGGCTCGCTCGGTGAACTGGATCGGGCCGTCAACAAAATCGTGGCGCTGGGGCACGGATTGATGACGACCGGCACGCTGGTGGTGGCGTTTGGTGACCATCCTGTTGCGGATCTTGGTGTGACGGCGTATGACCGAAAGGTCGGGTACGACGTGTTGGCAGCGGCGCGTGCGGGATCATCAGTAGGCGTGGTGGCGGCGCGCTCGGCGGGGCTACAAACAGAAACGATTGACTGCGGCCAGAGTGCGGGTGATCTCATTAACACCGACGCGCTATCGCTGGCGAGGGTGCGCGATCTGATTGAGCAAGGCGAAACGGTCGGGCGTCGGTGTGGCGCGATGGGCCTGGTGGCACTCGGCGAAATTGGTATGGGCAACACCACGGTCGCCGCTGCACTTACCGCGATGATGTTGCACCTTTCGCCTGCTGAAGTGGTGGGCCTTGGTGCGGGGTCCGACACGGCAATGATGGCGACGAAAATTGCCGTTGTCGAGCGGGCTCTTCACCGGGTGCGGTCAGTCGGAACGCCTCATGGCCCGTTGGAAACGTTGGTGAACATGGGCGGGCCGGAGTTTGCTTTTCTGACCGGTGTGGTTTTGGGCGCAACGGCTGCGGGCCAAGTTGTGGTACTCGACGGTCTGGCGACATCGATCTGCGCGCTGCTCGCCGCCGAGATCGAACCGTCGGTCACCGCCCACCTGATTGCCGGTCAGCGAAGCCGCGAGCGGGGACACGCCGCGGTATTAACGAAGCTCGGCCTCGAGCCTCTTCTGGATATTCGCATTCGGGCCGGCGAAGGCGCCGGGGCGTGTCTGGCCAGTGGGTTATTGCTGAGCGGCCTGCGTATCCGCCGCGAGGTGGCACGAGTAGCTCGGTCGTAGAGTGCGGCAGCGCGCGGTGCATAGAGACCCTGTGGTCGCCTGAGCCAGTCGTTCGCTATCTGGGCAGCTCGTGACGCGTTGCCCACAATGCGGCTTGCGTGCGATCAGTGACGCCGAGTTGATTGAAGATCGCCGTCATGTGGGCCTTGACCGTCTTCTCGGCAATGCCGAGTTGGCGGGCTATGGCTTTGTTGCTGAGGCCCTCTGCCACGAGTCGCAACACGTCTATCTCGCGCTTGGAGAGTTGAGGTGCCGAGGTCTTCGTGAGACGACCTGAGATAATTTCACGGCTCACGCGAGGGTCGATGGGCGATGCTCCGTTGATGGCTGTGCGGATCGCCTTCGGGAGCTCTGTCGGGTCGGCATCTTTGAGGAGGTACCCAACAGCGCCGGCGTCGAGGGAATCCATAATGCGCTCGCGGTCGGCGAAAGACGTCAGCATGATTACATGCGATCGACAGGTCGCGGTAATCGCACGAGTGGCCGCAATGCCGTCGGTGCCGGGCATCGAGATGTCCATGAGTACTACGTCGGGGTCGGTGAGACGCACCAACTCGATGGCAGTTTTTCCGTCCGAAGCGTCACCAATGACTGAAATATCGGGCTCGTGGTTCAAGATTTGTGCCAGCGCGCTGCGAATCATGGCGTGATCGTCGACGATAACTACGGTGATTTGTTTGATGAGCGAGGCGCGCAGGCCCGTTGAGTCAGGTGATCGCGTGGTCGTCGTAGCGTCAGAATTCGCACTCGTGACGGATGGCGTAACAGCAATCATTCTGGAATCTCCACGGTAAGACTCAACCCCGAATTTGGTCGTGAATCAATAGTCAATCTTCCTCCTGCCGATTCCACAACATCCTTGATGATGTTGAGGCCAAAATGGCCTCGTGTCGTGCGTTGGCGAACCGATGCCAGCTCCGCACCGACTCCGTTGTCGGCGATAACCAAGATGCATTTCCGGTTCACGAAGGTGACGTCAAGCGTGAGTTCTGTGGCATGGGAATGTTGCAAAGCGTTGCGCACGGCTTCTTGCGCCACCCGGTAGAGCAACTCATCTCGGTCGGTGTTTGGGATATGAGGAATACCAATACTTTTTCGTGTGGCGAGCCCGCGCGTCGTGGCCGTCGCTAGCAAGTCGGTGAGTGCCCGCTCGAGGCCCTCCTCGTGCAGCGATGGCGGGTAGATATCCACGATCATGCTCCGCAGCGATTGAATGGCTCGGCGAGTTGCCGCACCTGCTTGGTCAATTTCGTTGGCCAACGACTGACTGGGTAGTAGCGGCGAGATGGCCTTGAGCGTGGACGAATTTGAGATGAGCGAGTAGTTGATGGCGACGAGGTCCTGCACGACACCATCGTGTAGGTCGCCGGCAATTCTGCGGCTGACCGCTCCGGTTGCGTCGAGCGCGTAGCGGGTCAGTTCGGCTTTTTCGCGGTCCCGTTTGGTCAAACGTCTGGCCAGAATCCACATCAGGGGAAACTGAATCATTTGAAGAATGACGAGCGCGCCAAGCCCGACCGGCAGGAATCGATTGGAGATGCGCTTGGCTTCTGCGTCGACGGCTGAGTGCCTGAAGTACAGCTCGAAAAGGAGCGGAGTGCCTTTGGGGGAAAGTATTCCGGTGTATACAGAGATAAGTTCACCAAACTGTTTTTCTGAGAAGTTTTCGGCATCGCTCAAGTTAGTGACTTTTGCTGATGAGGTTCCGAGAGTAAATGCCGCTATATCGGCCGAGTCGAGCTCAAACTTTCTTCCAATGGCGTCGTGAAAATCGGTGTACACGATAGTCCCGTCGCGTGTCCACATCTTGACGCGTACCACGTCGTCGCTGAGCACACCTCGATGCACCATGTCGTCAAGTACCTGAATCTGCTGGGGCGTAAATGGTGGTTCGGCTGCACCCGCCGGGGCATCTTGGAGAGATGGCACGATCAGCGAATTGGCCACCAACACGGTGAGACGTGATTTACTGCGCAGTGCCTCAGCATCGGCCGCCGCTCGCCCGACCAGAATTCCGCCGATAGCGAGGGCAATTGTCATCACGATTCCGGCGACCAGGTACGGGACAAGAAGCCGACCATTTCCCTTCGGTACCAGCAGGGATTGAAAGGCCGTTGGTCTCGCCATTGCAGTGCCTTTCGTGTAGATCCGATTCATCGGAGGCTACAGAAAAAGGCAGCAGCCGTCGCGGCACCAACGGAGCAGGCTGGCATCGCGACGGCTACAACTTTGCCTCATGTCGTGATCATCGGCGGATCGGTTACTCGAGACAATAAGACATCAGTCCTAAGACCGCAGCGCGCTCGAACAGCGCTGGTCCTTGTGACGCTGGCCTTTAGTCCGGAGGACCGGGCGTGCCAATGGCGTGGGAAAGACTCGTGGCGTGGGCAATGAGATGTTTCGTTGCCGACTTGCGAACCGCGAGGGTAAATCGAAACGACGGGCCTACGATGCTGATGGCGGCGGCCACCTTGCCATCAACGCCGACAACAGGGCAACTGATCGCCGTCACGCCCGATTCCACACCGTTGTCACGTTCGTGAGCGGCGATGGCGTTCTCGTCGAGAGCCGCCCCGACTGCGGTATTGCGGCGGGGCACTGGTGTATCGAGCCAGCCGTTGTGCCGCAGTTGATGCGTGCCGGGAGAGGTGGCGATGTACACCGCGTTCCTAGAGTCGCGGGCGACAGCGAGGTAGCACGATTCTTTGGTGGCGGCGGCAAGAGCATCGAGGTGAGGCTGCGCCAACGCCGCGAGGGGTGTCGAATTGATGACGGTGTGGGCGAGGCGGATCAATTCGGGTCCCGGGCGGTAGAGCTGAGAGTCAGCGGCACGACACACGAGCCCGGCTGCCTCGAGGCTCCTGAGTTGTCGCAGTGCGGTGCTGACGGGCAGAGTTGCGTGCTCGGCGGCGTCAGTCAGCGACACGCCGCCGGGTGAATTGCCGATCATTTTGAGAAGCTGCAAAGCACGGTCAGAGCTCCGTGGCTGCCCGCTCGTCGGCGTGGGTGGAATTTCACGTCGTGGCAATGACTTTCGCACCTCGCAAAACTAACAAACTCTCGTACTTCACGAACGGTGAGTTGGCGACCATCTGATGGAATCGCTCATGAATTCAGTGACCAAATTGCAAAAGTAATTTAATTCCGAAATAAAATATTTGACACTGAAATAAATAATATGTAATGTGGCTATTGGCAAACCCGCCTACACTCCGGAAAAGGAAGCTACCTATGTCTGCAACTCTGATTGTCCGTCATCCCGTCGCCGATTACGCCACCTGGCTCGTTGCCTACGAATCTGCGGCGCCAATCCAAGCCAAGCACGGCGTGACGTCCTCGCAAATTCTTCGCATGCCTGACAATGGCAATGACGTCACAGTCATCCATGGTTTCGACACAGTTGAGCAGGCGCAAAGTCTGGCTAATGACCCTGATCTGAAATCCGCCATGGAGCGCGGCGGTGTGGCTGGCCCTCCCCGAATCGAGATCTTTGTCAACGCCTAGTCTCAGTCCATCAAATTCAGCTCGGCGACCAGGCCGGGGTGGCCGAGGCCGCCCCGGCGCTGCCGCGCTTGGCGTCGTTCGCGTCGACAAAGATTTCGGAGTCGAATATCCCAATGGCGACGGAGCCAGCACCGAAGTCATGGCGACTCTGGTTCGCGTTGGTGGCGCGCTGCTCGACGAACTAAGCCGGGCGATCGACGCCACGTTTGGGGTCCCGCAGGCAGCAATCACCGCGCTTGCCGTGATTGATGGAGCGGGCGAGTTCTTGACCCCGTCGCAAATCAGTGAGCGCATGCTGATTTCTGGTGCCTCGATGACGGCAACGCTGGATGTGTTGGAGCGGCGAGGCTGGATTCTGAGGGTGCCAAACCCGCTTGATCGCCGCAGCGTGCTGATCCAAATGACTCAGGACGGACAGAAGACCATTGATCAAGCGCTCCCCGGGATTCGCTTGGTAGAGCTTGCGCTGATGTCGACGCTCACCAAGGCCGAGCGCAAATCGCTGATGGACATCGTGGGCAAGATCTTGGGCAGGGCGGCCACGATTGCTTCCGAGGAGCCGATTCCCCTTAAGGGCGTTCGTCACCGCCCCGCTCGGCTGAAGGTCAAAGCGCCTTAGTCGTTCAGATTCGCGTGACATCGCCCGGGGTGCTGCGCCTCCGATTTGAGCTGGCAGCTTTCATCTGGTGGTGATAACTTTCACCTAGTGAAAACGCACATGGAATCAGTCGTCGTCGAGAGTGGCGGCATTTCGTCGCTCGATGTGGTGTCGGTCGCCCGCGGTGAGGCGACCGTCTCGGTCGGCGCGGCGGCCGCGGAAGCAATGGCGGCCAGCGCGGCGTTGATCGATGGATTCTTGGCCAGCGACACCCCGGTGTACGGCGTCACCACTGGGTTTGGTTCGCTCGCCTCGACAATGATCCCGGCCGATCGCACCGCTGAATTGCAACGGGCGCTCGTGCGTTCCCACGCCGCTGGTATGGGGCCGCTGGTAGAACGCGAAGTGGTTCGAGCCATGATGCTGCTGCGCCTGCGCAGCTTGGCCATGGGGTACTCGGGCGTGCGACCCATCGTGGCCGAAACAATCGCCGCGGTATTGAATGCTGGGATCACGCCGCTGGTTCACGAACACGGATCGCTGGGCGCCAGTGGCGATTTGGCCCCGTTGTCGCACGCCGCTTTGGCACTCATCGGCGAAGGTTTCGTCCAACTGCCCGGTGGCGAAATCGCTACCGCTGCCGAGGCCCTTGAGGCTGTAGGGATTACGCCACTGGAGTTGCGAGCCAAAGAAGGCCTGGCGCTTATCAACGGCACCGACGGCATCTTGGGCATGCTGGTGATGGCCCTGGCCGATCTTGACGATCTCATGGTGACGGCTGACATCGTGGCGGCCATGACCACCGAAGCGCTCATGGGCACCGACCGAGCATGGGCTCCCGACCTACAGGCGTTGCGCCCTCACGCCGGCCAAGCCCACAGCGCCGCGTCAATGACCCGCGTGATGGCAGGCTCAGAAATCCGCGAAAGTCATCGGCTGGGTGACGGCAAAGTGCAAGATGCCTACTCGTTGCGATGCACGCCGCAAGTACACGGAGGGGCCCTTGATACCGTCACCTATGCCAGGAGCGTTGCAGCCATCGAGCTGCGTTCGGCCATTGACAACCCCATGATTTTGCCCGACGGTCGCGTCGAATCGTGCGGCAATTTTCACGGCGCACCGCTGGCCTACGTGTGTGATTTCTTGGCCATCGCGATCGCCGATATTGGTGCTCTGGCCGAGCGGCGCACCGACCGTATGCTAGATGCGCATCGCAGCGCCGGGTTGCCGCCATTCCTGGCTCCCGACGCCGGAGTCAACTCGGGCATGATGATTGCGCACTACACGCAAGCAGCGATGGTGGCCGAAAATCGTCGCCTCGCCGTGCCCGCCAGCGTGGACACATTGCCCACCAGCGCGCTGCAAGAGGATCACGTTTCGATGGGCTGGAGCGCGGCGCGAAAACTGCGGGCCAGCGTCACGAACTATCAGCGAATTCTGGCTGTCGAATTGGCCTGCGCCACTCGTGGGATTGATCTCCGTTCGCCGCTCATGCCGAGCCCGGCATCGGCAGCGGTTTTGGCGCTCGTGCGCAAATCGATCGACGGCCCCGGCCCCGATCGATGGTTAGCGCCGGAGCTGGCCGCCGTCACCGAGCTCATTGCTAGCGGTGCCATTCGTGACGCCGCCGAGGCTGTCATTGGACCCCTCGCTTTCACCACTCATCAAGGAGACTGACCATGCTGGGAGCCCGCCCCGTACGTGCCGATCGCGGTACCAATTTGAGTTGCCAATCGTGGCAAACCGAAGCCGTGTATCGCATGATGCACAACAACCTGGATCCTGATGTGGCCGAGCGCCCTGACGATCTGGTGGTGTACGGCGGCACGGGTCGCGCCGCTCGTAGCTGGGAAGCCTTCGATGCCATGGCCCGCACATTGCGCACTCTGCGCGACGACGAAACAATGCTCGTGCAATCAGGCAAACCCGTCGGTGTGATGCGCACGCATGAGTGGGCACCGCGGGTGATTTTGGCCAACTCCAACCTGGTGCCCGAGTGGGGTACGTGGGATGAGTTCCGCCGTCTAGAAGATTTGGGCCTCACGATGTACGGCCAAATGACGGCCGGATCGTGGATTTACATTGGCACGCAAGGCATCTTGCAGGGCACCTACGAGTGCTTCGCGGAAATCGCTCGCAAGCGTTTCGGCGGCACGCTGGCCGGCACCATCACGCTCACCGCCGGCCTCGGCGGCATGGGTGGCGCGCAGCCGCTGGCCGTCACCATGAATGACGGCGTGGCGCTGTGTGTCGACGTCGATCCCACCCGGGTGCAACGTCGAGTCGAGACCTGCTACCTCGATGTGGTGGCGAACGATTACGCGCACGCCGTGGCGCTGTGTGAGGCAGCGCGCAACGAGCGCAGGGCGCTGTCGGTCGGGCTCGTGGGCAACGCGGCAACGATCCTGCCCCGACTGCTCGCGAACGGTTTCCCAGCCGACATTGTGACCGACCAAACCAGCGCGCACGATCCGCTGAGCTACCTGCCGTCAGACATGTCGATGGAGTCAGCAGCTCGGTTGCGTAGCGACGATCCAGCCACGTTCATTCGTCGCAGCCGTGAGTCTATGGCCGCTCACGTCGAAGCCATGGTTGGCTTCATGGACGCCGGCGCGGAAGTTTTCGATTACGGCAACAGCCTGCGGGCAGAAGCAAAACTGGGTGGCTATGACCGTGCGTTCGACTACCCCGGATTCCTCCCCGCGTACATCAGACCGTTGTTTTGTGAAGGCATGGGCCCGTTCCGGTGGGTGGCGCTCAGCGGCGACCCGGCCGACATTGCGGCCACCGACCGCGCCGTGTTGGCCGAGTTCCCCGACAAGGAGCCCCTGCATCGGTGGATCCGTTTGGCCGGCGAACGGGTGGCCTTTCAGGGTCTCCCGGCTCGTATTTGTTGGCTGGGCTACGGCGAGCGGCACCGCCTCGGATTGCGCTTTAATGAGATGGTGCGTACCGGTGAGTTGAAAGCCCCAATCGTGATTGGTCGCGACCACCTTGACTCCGGCTCGGTCGCATCGCCGTATCGCGAAACCGAAGCAATGCTGGATGGATCAGATGCCATTGCTGACTGGCCGCTGCTCAACGCAATGATCAACACGTGCAGCGGCGCC